>RFHA01000205.1 GCA_003696565.1 Chloroflexota bacterium | reverse complement strand
CATGATATGACCAAGCGTTTACATGAAGATCATGAACGTGCGCAACAAATTGGGTTAGGTATTCAAGATATACCGGGCATCCATGTGAGCAGCATCCATACCAACTTCGTCTTTTTTGATCTACTACCGGATGCAAAACTAACACCGACGGAATTGGTAGCCAAGCTATGGGATAATTATGGTATTCGATTGAGTTTATACCCTGGTTATACACACACCTTCCGCATTGTGACACACTACTGGATCACACCAGAACGTGGGCAGACAGTTATTCAAGCGATGAAGGATTTGCTTAGTTGAGCGACGATTATCAAGATGACATCCAGCCAATTGAAGAGGATGCATCAGAAGACGACGAACTCGAAGATGATGAGTTAGATGAAGATCGGGTGTATCGGGGTGCGAATGACCCGATCTTCGGCTTGGTTTTGGCGTTTGCGGTCAGTTTAGGATTGATGGCACTTGGGGCAGACGGCGCAGACATGCGGTATACCATCACGTGGGGAATGTTAATTACCTTCGGTGTATTAGGTTGGTTATTTGGTAATGCAACCCGCATCACAGAAGAACATCCTGAAAATGTAATGTGGGGTGTTGCCTTTGGGTTGGTTTTAAGCATTCCGCTGCTTGCGTTTGGAACAATCACACTCAGTGAAATCACAGACTTAATCTTCCCCAATATGGGGGTGGGTGTCGCATTAGCATATTTGGTGTTCATCATCCCAATGGGCGAAACGCTGTTCTTTCGTGGTATTTTGCAACAACATCAGCGGTTTTGGGAGACGGGTCTGCTAAGTGGTTTTTGGCAAATTTTCCAGTTCTTCCCATTGATTAATCGTGGTCCTTATCCGTTGATTTTAGGTGTGATGTTATTGATGGCAAATGTCTTATATAGCTATGTTAAGGAACGCAATGGGTTAGCCGCATCTTGGGTATGTCAGATCACGGTGAATGTTGTGCTGCTGTTTTTGCCATTTGTGTGACGTTTACCCCGCTTGTTTATCATCGGTTTGTGGTGGTGGTCGTTTTGGTCATTTTTTGCGGGTGATGGTTCTAAGTTAGATTGTGTTTATGGCTCATATTTTATGCAATTCCGAATAAATCAATTGTTTTTGAATGTATCATAGCATCAAACAAGTAGATTTAGGTATCAGAATTGACGATCATATTGCTGTTTTTTAATCGTATCCGTGCCATGTTTGATCTAAGCCAAGTGCCTCACTCATGAGGATTGCGCCTTCATTGGGACGTGGTAAGCGGCTCAGATAGCGTTCTGTAACGGCGATATTGCTATGACGCAATAAACGGCTGATGATGTGAATATCCACACCAGATTCATGCAAAGCACCGGCAACTGACCGGCGTAAATCATGCGGTGCAACATGCCCCAAACCCGCATGGCTAGATGCCTGTTCCACAATATACCAGATACCATCAGCAGATAAACCGCTTTTAGCAATACGCCCGCCCTTCCAGATACGACGCACAAGGGGGGATTCTGGCGGGGGATGAAGTGCATTCGGTTGAATGAGCCGTCGCCAACGATCTAATGCATGAAGGACAGGACGAGGAACATCAATTACAGCAACTTTGCGTCCCTTACCATGCACCCGCAAAACAGCGCGATTATTTTGCACGCTTAAATCTCCCCATTTCGCAACAGATAGTTCCTCCCGCCGGAGAGCCATTGTGCAGAGTATGGTCGTCACGACTTCATTACGCACAGCCTGAGTGTGTTGTGTGGCGATGGCTTTAGAAGCATTCATCAAAACACGAAGTTCCTCCAAAGATAACCACCGCCCTTGCCGTTGACCATCCTCGGCACGTGGTGTACGAACACGCGCCATGCCAGCAGCCGTATAATCATCCAACCATTGAGCTTCTGCCAACAAATCTGCTAAGGTGACGATAGCCGCACGAGCCTGATCCACGCCCTGTTTGCCATGCCCTTCACGCACTAACTGCCCTAGCCAAGCCCGCAATTGGGTAGCACTCAAAACACTTTGCAAGATACGAATGGGTAATGTATGCATCCGTTGAACCCGTTCTGCCCCCTTAAGCGGTTTGAGATTAGCCAGATCGACCAAATAACGATCGACCCAGCGAAAATATGCCCGTTGGGTATGTAAACTACTGGCACGCCCAGGCAGAGCCAGGGCAAAATTGAAAGTTAGTTCATCAACAGAAAGGGATGCCTGACCTTGTTGTGTGATATTAGTCATAAGTTCACCTTTTGGTACAGTCCATCCCATTTTAACATTCGTTATTAGGTCAACTCAAGGCATCAGTATAAAACGCCTATTTACCGCGTTGGGAATGCATCTCCCCTGGCAACACGATTGACCATGCCTCCAAAAGTCATATAGGAATTAACGCCAAGGGGGGGAATAAAGCAAACCGCCGACTAGCCATAAGTTGTTATACCCACGTTGTAAGCCAAGTGGTGCTAGGTTACGTTCAAAAATTTCAGCATAATTCCCAACTTGACGAATAACATCAACCATAAAATCATTGCGTAACCCAAGAAATAAGCCAACTTGGCTATCTTCCGTTTGCCCAAGGAAGCGGAGGATGTCTATATCTGTTTCTGGATCAGCGAGGATGTCATCAATATTTTGGCTATCAATACCGTATTCCTCTGCCTGAATTAAGCCAAAAACAACCCAGGTAACAATATCAGCAAACTGTGGGTCTGATTCTGACATAACGGGACCAAGTGGTTCCTTACTAATGACCTGTGGCAAGATCATATATTGTTCTGGGTCTTCTTGACGAAAACGATGTGATAACAATTGACTGACATCACTGGTGACTGCATCACATTCACGGGCATTAAAGGCATCTAGCACTTCATCAAAGCTAGGGAAAGTCACCAAATTAAATGAGACACCAATGGCATCCATTTCATCGCGGATGTTACTTTCTGTGGTTGTGCCGGCGTTGGTACAAATGGTTTTACCCTCAAAATCTTCTAAAAACAGATAGCCATCCTCAGCAAAAGCCATTAACCCTTGCCCATCATAGAAAACAGTGGGTCCAAACGTGGCACGCCACTGTGTATCTCGTCCTAAAGTCCAGGTGGTGTTACGGGAAAGCAAATCCACCTGCCCGGTCATAATGGCAGCGGCTCGTTCACTGGCAAGTAAAGGGATGTAATTAACAGCATCGGCATCGCCTAAAATAGCGGCGGCAACCGCACGGCAAATATCCACATCAAACCCAACATAACCGATTTCTGTGGCTAAACTAAAGCCAACTACTTCCCCGTTGACTCCGCAGTTGAGCGCGCCACGATCAATCACCGCCTGTGTAACCGGTCCAATCTCTCTAAAATCTTCCTCTTGTGCCACACTTGTTGCTAGAGGTAGCAACCATAACAACCCGAGTAGAATTAATCGGCGCATTGCATCTCCTCCTCAAAATGTGATGATGTAAAAGTAGTATAGCGCGTTATGAGGAAGAATTAAACAAAAGAGGCTATGGGTATTCGGGTATTCCACAGCCTCTTTTGCAAGTATAGCTTATTCTATTCGATGTTAACGCTGATCAATGGGCACCCATTTGCGATCTTTAGGTCCAACATAGTTAGCGCGTGGACGGATGAGACGACCACCCATCTGGGCGATGATGTGTGCAGTCCATCCAGCAATGCGTGCCATGGCGAACAATGGAGTGAACATATCCACATCTAAGTTCAGCGTATAAAGCACAATCGCGCTGTAGTAATCCACATTGGGGTAAAGTTTACGTTCCTTGAAGTAATCATCTGCAAGGGCAACTTCTTCTAGTTTAGCAGCAAGGTCATACCATTTGGCGTTACCGGAAGATTCGGCGAGGTCTTTGGCGTGCTTTTTAAGGATGGCAGCACGAGGATCAACCGCCTTATAAACACGGTGACCAATCCCCATGATCCGGCGACCATGTTCTTTAACTTCGCGCTTGAACCATGCTTCTACATTATCCGCAGAACCGATTTCTAGGAACATCTTCATGGCTTCTGCATTAGCTCCACCATGGGATGGACCTTTAAGGGTAGCGATCCCGCCAACAACAGCACTATGCATATCAGACCCAGTTGCTGTGACAACGCGGGTGCAGAAGGTACTGGCGTTCATGCCGTGTTCAGCTAAAAGGACGAGATAAGCGTTGATGGCATCGGCGGCGGTTTGGTCTGGCTGCTCGCCGGTCATCATCCAAACGAAATTTTGAGCGAGGGTAAGATCAACACGGGGTGCGATTGGCTCCTTGCCCTTGCGGATGCGATCCCAAGCGGCTGTGATTGTGGCAATTTGCCCGGTCAGGCGGATCGCTTTTTTGAATGCAACTTCACGGTCGGTCAGATTTTCGGCATCAGTATCATAAAGAGACAAGGCAGAAACCGCGGTGCGCAAAACAGCCATGGGGTTAGCCCCCTTGGGTTGAGCCTTCATCATGTTGATGACACTGGTTGGTAAGTGGGCACCGCTAGCAATCTGATAACGCAAGTCTTCTAGTTCTTGGCGATTTGGCAAGCGGTTGTGCCACATCAAATGACAGACTTCTTCAAAAAGGACATTATTTTCCGCCAGGTCTTCAATACGATACCCAGCATAAATCAAGATACCTTCGTTCCCATCAATAAAGCTTGTGGAAATGTCGGCGACGACAACGCCTTCAAGCCCACCTTTATTTGCTTCAGACATATTTTAACTCCTATTTCATAAAAGTGATTAGCAGATTGAGTATAGCATTAGGAGATATGAGTCACAATAACAAAAGCGGAGAATTTGTGAAGATTTTCGTTAAGTGCTTGCATCCTGATGCAAAGTGTGATAATCTAGCGCAAGATTATTCAGGAGCGTTAAACGTTGAAGTGTTACACACAACCAATTAACCTTATGTGCATGTGTATGATGTGTGACGAGTCGCGACCAGTCATGGGACGTTTGACGCATTAGCCCTACCTTGCACGTGTCAATACTAAGCCAATCGTCCTATGACGGTTGGCTTTTTTGTTTGCTTAGTGGGAGAAGTGTATGCCAGCCAAGATAACCCATTCGTTACAACAAACCATTCGGCAACAGTTAGAGGGAACATATCCTAATGAAGGGGGAGGTTTTTTATTGGGGATAGTGGAAGGTGAAACCCACCAGGTATTGGATGTTATCCAGGTGGAAAATGTGTTTGAAACAGAAGAACAGTATCACCGTTATGCCATGACCCCACAAAATTGGGCACAAATGGAAGATGAGGCAGAAGAACGTGGATTAACATTGATCGGTTATTATCACAGTCACCCAGATTCAGCGGCTATTCCATCAGAGTATGACCGAGTACATGCCCTGCCCCATTTTTTGTACATCATT
>RFHA01000204.1 GCA_003696565.1 Chloroflexota bacterium | reverse complement strand
GTCCGGCGACATCGCGTAGAAAACGTGGTTGCCAGACGAATAGATGTATTCTGATGTCGACTAAAGCGGCTTCAGTGTCTTGATGTGCGTCTTAAACGGCAAATTCACATCGATTTCCTATCCGATCTCTACGATCTCTTCAAATTTGATGCACAGAGTCTCCACTACACCCCTAATTTTTGAGGCAAAGACTTTAAGTAATATCTGAGATAATACTTCATCTCTAACGGCACGATGTTAGTGCCCTCACTAACTTCCAAAGCCAGTAAAAAATACACAGCTTTTAACAAAAGGACTTTCTTTTTGCAAATAATGCCAAACTTCAGGATATAATCGTATTGTGCGTATAAACGCGCAAATGACCACGCGAAGGGCAATTGGTTAATGCATAATCTCAACCGGGCAACAACTTCAAATACATCTACGCTCGTCAGTCTGGCGATCCTAAAAACCAATTACGAAAACAACCGAGACTTCCTCGAGATCTTCGTACCTATAGTCGCTGAGGCCATTCGGATTTCGAATGAAGAAATTGTGACAGCAGGTAATGTTCAAAAAGATGTAGAGCAGCAATTCGGTCTGACCATACCTCAAAACACATTGAAAACTATATTGATTCGAGTTAAGAAGAGAGGTTACCTCCGCCAAGAGAATCGAATTCTTTACAAGAACGCAGAAAAACTGGCTGATCTCGAATCATCATTCAAACAGGTTCAATTAAATGTTGTTCGTATGTATGAAGACCTCATCAAGGAATTTTTGCGTTATTGCGATACTCAACTAGATATAGAGTTCAATGAGTCAGAAGCAGATAACGCTTTCCAAATTTATCTACGCGAGAACGAGGTAAGAAACTACCAGGAAACAGTAATCCCTGAGAGACGATTATCCAAACTTTCAACAAGGTCTGTTATCTATTTTGTCGGGATGTTCATAAAGCACCTTGAAGAAACACATTCATCACATTTTGCCTCATGGACTACGATATCTACAGGCAATATGCTGGCAAATTCAGTCTATCTAGCTGACCCTGCCCAACCAAATAGACGTTTCAAAAACACCAGCATTTACTTCGATACGTCATTCTTGATCTACGCATTGGGATACGCCGGTGAACCAAGGCAGGCTCCCTGTACTGAACTACTGGAACTGCTTTACGAAGTAGGTGCCGATTTGAAGGTTTTTCGGCATACCATCGAGGAAATCAGGGGTATACTGGCTGCTTGCGAAAATCGAATTGCACAGGGACAACTTAGTACTGCTTACGGCGACACACTTGAGTATTTCATATCTAAACGCTACTCAGCAACAGATATTGCCTTACTTTCAGTACAACTAGAACGCGATCTTGGCTCTCTGCGAATAACGGTCGAAGAAAAGCCAGATTACTCAATTCACTCTTATGTGATTGATGAAGACGGTCTCAAGCTATCATTAAATAGTAGAATACCCTATAGGGATCCGGATGGATCGGCAATTTATCACGACATTGATTCGATATCGGCAATTGTTCGATTACGTCGAGGAAAAGCAGAAACTTTTGTAGAGTACAGCAGGGCATTATTCGTTACATCAAACTCTGATTTGGCACAAGCAAGCAAAGATTTTTTCCTATCAGAAAAGCATCCACGTGCGGTTCCTCCATGTGTGACTGATTATGACTTGACAACCAAAATATGGTTAAAAAAGGCTCATAGCGCACCCAATTTACCACGCAAACGCATTATTGCTGATTATTATGCTGCTATCCAGCCTGACAATGGCTTACTGAAACAGTACTACGAGGAAATTGAGAAATTACGCGAAGGACGCAAGATCACACGCGAAGACTACTATTTGCTTCGCTATTCACTCGAGTCAAAAGCTGGGCTCATGGAAGCAACTCGGGGTGGTGAAGATGCAATCACGGATGTAACAATTGGTGAGGCGCTTACGTACATAAAAGACAATATGATTGCCGAAGAGCAAAATAGAACCCAAGAAATAGCATCCGAGCGCGATGCAGCACGAACTGAAGCCGAGTCACTGCAAGCCGCAGAAAACGAAAGAAAGGCTCGCATCAAAAGTCGTTCTCAGAGATGGGCTAGCTTTGTAATGAGATGGGTGAAGTGGATAGTCTTGGTGCTATTGGCGATCACAACTCTCACGACATTTCCTTGGGATTTACCACCCATTGAAAGCAATATACTCCAATACATACTGATATTCCTCCAGATCGCACTTCTGATCACAGGAATTATCAATGCGATGTTTGGAACACCGATAGAAACATATCTGCGGAAAGCAGAAATCTCTCTATCTCACAGAATCGAGAGGTTCTTAACCCAACTGTCTAGTTAAGTGAAAAACTGCTCCGCAATCACGTAATACTGCTGGCGCGAAACTGAAGAATTTCACGGTTCGCGCCTATCCCGTCTGATATGCTGGCTTTATCGGTGTGACATCGAGTTTCACCGATGAAATTGTATTTTTTACTGTCATCAACCAGAGAATGTGACGTTGACATCGTGCCATTGAGACATTGCGCCAATTTGGTATCTTCACCTCAAACGATTTTCTAACTTTTGGGAGGTGATCAATGGATACCGAAAGCGAGCGCATCTACGACCGGATGCGCCTGCACAGGATCATGGAACAACATCCCAATTGGATGCCCACCCAACTCGCCGCCGCGCTTGAGCGCTCCGAGTGCTGGGCACGCAAATGGGTGCGACGGTTTCAAGCGGTGACAGAGCCGAGTTTTGAGATGTACTTGAGCCAATCGCGTGCGCCCAAGACACGCTCACGCCAGACGCCGGAGGTAGTCAAAGATGTCATCTGTGACCTGCGGGTGTCGCTCTCCGAGCAGTATCACCGTCCTGCAGGTGCCCGTCTCATCCGCCATTTCCTGCATCAAGACCCGTCTTTGAGCGATCTGGATGTATTTGTCCCGTCATCCAGTCGAACCATCACCCAGATTCTGCGCGAGCGCGGCTACATCATCGACCCGCCCAAACATGAACACGAGCCGCTACCTTTAGGTAGTGTATCGATTTCGGTTGAAATTCAAATGAGGCGTGTATTTTTTACTGACATCGACCGGAAAATGTGACCTTAACATCGTGCCGTTGCGACATTGTGCCAATTTGGTATCTTCACCTCAAACGATTTTCTAACTTTTAGGAGGCGACCAATGGATACCGAAAGCGAGCGCATCTACGACCGCATGCACCTGCACAGGCTCATGGAACATCACCCCACCTGGACGCCCGCCCAGCTCGCCACCGCGCTTGACCGCTCCGAACGCTGGGCACGAAAATGGGTACGACGGTTTCAAGCGGTGACTGAGCCGAGCTTCGAAATGTACTTGAGCCAATCACGTGCACCCAAGACACGCTCACGCCAGACACCAGAGGTGGTCAAGAATGTCATCTGTGATCTGCGGGTGTCGCTCTCCGAGCAGTATCATCGTCCTGCAGGTGCCCGCCTTATTCGCCATTTCTTGCATCAAGACC
>RFHA01000203.1 GCA_003696565.1 Chloroflexota bacterium | reverse complement strand
GTTCATCTGCATGTAATAACCCCAAACTGCGGGCACGTTGCGCCCCTGCCCAGGCAGCAGCAGCGGCTGGCTCTGCAAATACCCCTGTTAAACGGGCGAATTGTGGAATCGCCTGTAGGATTTCAGAATCATCCACAGCGATGAAAGCACCATCGGTTTGGTTTACCGCCCGTAAGGCTTTGCTTCGGTCACGCGGCAACCCTGCCACTATGCTATCTGCAATGCTATGTGCCATGATCGGTTGCATATCTACCGCATTCATGTTATGTTGCCAAGCGTTTACCAGTGGCGCACTTGTACTTGATTGTACACCAATTAAGCGTGGAATTCGCTGAATCCAGCCCATTTGTACCAGATCATAAAAGCCTTTGTATACCCCGGCGATGATGTTTCCATCTCCCACACTCACCACGATGGCATCCGGCACTTGCCAGTTTAACTGTTCTGCAATTTCATACGCAACAGTCTTTTTGCCCTCGGTTGTAAAAGGGTTTACCCCTGTGTTGCGACAATACCACCCTTCTTGTTGAGAAATTTTCATGCAGAGGTCAAATGCTACGTCATAACTATCTTCTACGAGCAAGACAATAGCACCATACACTAGTAGTTGCGCAATTTTGGCTTCTGGTGCAGCTGCTGGTACAAAAATAATCGGCCTCATTCCAACAGATGCAGCCACACCAGCTAAAGCCGCAGCAGCGTTACCTGTGCTTGCTGTGGTGACAATGGATATATTCTGCTCCAGTGCCCGCGCAACAACTAAACTGCTGGCACGATCTTTAAGTGATCCTGTAGGGTTAAGCCCATCATCTTTAACCCATACTTGCTTGATACCTAATGTTTTTGCCAGGCGTGGTGCATCATATAAAGGTGTAAACCCAACCCGTAATGGCGGAAAAACTGAATCCTGCTCAAGCGGCAACAATGGCTTGTATCGCCACATAGAAAATACATTGCTGTTAGTAATTGCCGCCTGATAACCACTTAAATTATTGTAGTCATATAAAATATCTAGCGTGCCAACTTCGCCACAGATAGGGCAAGTATACATCATTGTATCGCTATAGTTTTTGCCACAAATTGAACATTGTAATGTTAGAATTTCAGCCATTTGCACCTATCTTCGATTTTCCCTAATCTGGGATAACACGGGTACCAGCCTCGCCGTGTAGGGCTTTTGCAAGGTTTTCTGGGCTGGTGATAATTGCTTGGGGACCACCATTTTGTACAAATTCTACAGCTGCCTCAACTTTTGGTAGCATGCTTCCTTTGGCAAAATGTCCCTCTTGTATATACTGACGCGCTTCTTGTAAAGTCATTTGATCCAAATCACGTTGGTCAGGTTTATTAAAGTTGAGACTGACTTTATCAACTCCGGTGGAGATGATAAATAAATCAGCACGGAGAGTTTGTGCTAGCAAACTGCTGGCGCGATCTTTATCTATGACAGCATATACGCCTCGTAAACTGCCGGCATCTGTTCGGACAACAGGAATACCACCTCCACCACAAGCGATAACAACATAGCCATTGAGCATCAATGCTTGAATAGCGTTAATCTCTTGAATGGATAGGGGTTTGGGCGAAGCAACTACCCGCCGCCAACCGCGTCCGGCGTCTTCCATAACGTGCCAGCCTTCTGCTTCAAATGCTCGTGCCTCTTCTTCTGTCATAAAACTACCAATTGGCTTGGTAGGATTTTCAAATGCTGGATCGTTTGGATCAACACGGACTTGGGTTACAACAGTTGCACAAGTCCGATTTAACCCCAAGCGGCGCAGTGAATTATCTAATGCTTGTTGAAGCATATAACCAATGCTTCCTTGTGTATCTGCCACCACTAAATCAAGCGGCACATCATGAATGCCACCATGTTTTGCAGCAATTTCACTACGGCGAACGATAAATCCAACTTGTGGACCGTTTCCGTGTGTTACAACAACATGCCAACCATCCTTGACCATTAGAGCAATATGTTCACACGTTTCACGCACAGCATCCCACTGTCGTGCAATGCCTGGGTCTTTGGGGTCTTTAATTAATGAATTGCCACCAATTGCGACAATTGCTAATTTCTCAATCATAAGTTTTTTTCCATTCTTAAATAAACATAGCCTACCAAAAAGCGGCAGGCTATTCATATATTAATCATTAACGCATGGTCAATGCCATAACTGCTTTTTGAACATGTAAGCGGTTTTCTGCTTCATCATAAACAACACTTTGTGGACCGTCTACCACATCGTCAGTCACTTCGATATTACGGTCAGCAGGTAGGCAGTGCATATAAATTGCTTCTGGTTTTGCCAAGGACATCCGGCGGGAGTCAGTAATCCAATCCGTATATTTCTTACCGATGGCAGCCGATTCGGCGTTATCGGTTGTCGTTAAAAGCGCACCCCAACTCTTAGGATATACGATATCAGCATCTTTAAACCCTGCATCAAAATCATCAAGGATTTCAAATGATCCACCGTGTTTTTTGGCATTATCTTGCGCTTGTTGAACAATATCTGGCATGAGTTTATATTCTTCTGGATGGGTTAAGCGTACGTTCATTCCAAAGCGTGTCATCAGTAGAATAAGGCTCTGTGGTACTGAAATCGGCTTTTGATAGCTAGATGCGTACGCCCAAGACACATTGATTGTCTTTCCCTTTAGGTCTCGTCCAAATTTTTCCATAATCGTCATCAGGTCAGCAAGAATTTGGAATGGATGATAAATATCACACTGCATATTTAATACGGGGACGCGGCTTGCTTCTGCAACTTCTCGAATATATTGATTCCCAATACCCCAGTCACACTGACGAATGGCAATTCCATCAGTATAACGTCCGATGATTTCACCAATTTCCTTAGCAGTATCACCATGACTGATTTGTGTTGTTTGGCTTTCAATAAATTGGGCGTGCCCACCAAGCTGTGCCATTCCAGATTCAAAGCTAACACGGGTACGGGTGCTACTGAAGAAAAACAACATACCAAGCACTTTATCGCGTAATAGAGCATGAGGTTCCCCTAAAGCACGTTTGCGCTTTAAATCCCATGCAACATCTAGAACGGTTTCAATTTCTTCTTTTGTCCATTCTTGAGTTGTGATCATATCCCGACCACGTAAATCGGTTTGCATATGCCATCCTTTGTTACTTGAAAGATGCTAATTATAGCTTATTTCAAGTGTTCTAACATATTCCAAGCAACACAAATAAATCGATTTGTATCGTATGGCTCAAGAATGACAAAACCAGTATGTGCCGGTTTTTTAACTCGCTGTAATGCCGCTGCATTAACGCACAACAGCGGGAGTACGCTTTCGATAATATTCCCATGTGAAACAACAACGGCATCATATTGAACAGCAGAAAGGGCACGTAGGAATCGATCATATGCTTGACGTAATGTTTCACCATTGGGGAAGGCTAAGTTCCATTCTCCTCTACGCCAACGATGGATAATGGTATACCATTCATCCAAGTTTTGGTTTGTTTCGAGGTTGCCACAATCTAGGGATCGTAAATCATGATCTGGTATAGGATTTAGCTTCAACACGTTGCCGATGATTTGTGCAGTTTGTGATGTGCGTTTGAATGGGCTGGTACGAATTTGCTTGATGTTTTTGTCTTTTAACCATCTGCCAGCTTGATACGCTTGATTATGTCCTAATGTGGTTAAATCACCATCTAGTTTTCTGCCGAGTATTTGGTGATCCAAATTAACAATACTCTGACCGTGCCTTATAATATAGATCATGATTGATCTCCGGCAAATTGTGCTAGAAATTGCCGTTGTGACAGAGATAAATAACGGAATTGATTGGCAGGGCGTTTGTTAGCGATCAATCTCTTCGCTTCGCTTAACGTCATACCCCGATAAATATAATAAGCATGAAGCACTGTTCCCGTCCGCCCAATCCCTGCCATACAATGGATTAATACCGGATTAGCACAGTCTTTCATTTGTTCGATAAATTGAATAATGGAATATACTGTTGAAAGAGTAGGGGCTTGATAATCATTAATTGGAGCATGAAGATATTGTATTTCGCCAGTATGGATAAACGGCTTTAAGATTGCTACCGGCATTTCTGTTAGGGAAACAACTGCCTTAATATTGGCAGCGAAAATCGCATCAACATCCTGTGCGTTATGTGGGTAATGACTAGCAGCCAAAACGCCCGGCTCAATCCAATCAATATTCACTTCGTACTCCCTAATCCTCAAATGTAATTAACCTTAACTTTATCATAATTCAGTAGCAACCACTTGCTCCATGATAGATTTAACAACATTGAGTTCTTCGTTATTGATTGTGTGCCCCATGCCCGGATAAATTCGTGTTTCTACGTTTCCATCAAGTTTCTTAAGAATTTCTGCTGATTGGTGAACACGCTTTTCTGGTATGTGTTCATCAACATCGCTGCATCCTAAGAAGATAGGTGTGTTATCTAATGATCCTTTGTAACCTGTTAACTCATCATCTGTGCCGATTAATCCACCGCTTAAAATCATGACACCCCCATAACGCTTAGGATGACGAGCTGCGTATTCACCACATAAACAAGCTCCCTGAGAAAACCCCAACAGCATGATTTTACTTGTCGGAATACCTTGTGCTTCGATATGTTTGATGACATCATGTAATGCGTTTAAAGCAGATGAAAGGTATGGCTCATTGCTTTTACGAGGGGCAATAAATCGGTGTGGATACCAGGAATGATTTGCTGCTTGCGGGGCTAAAAATGCAAAGCCGGGTACGTTAAGATAGTCACTTAGTGCAAGAGCTTGATGGTTTGTACCACCACGCCCATGCATAATAACCATTGCCTCCTCAGCATTAGCTAATAGTACGCCAGCCGTTGCTACAGATTGTCCTTGATGTGGATTTTGATTACTCATCTCCTGTTACTTTCTCCGGTTTTTTCCAGGGTGTGATTGTAATCGGTGTTAATCGAGCTTCAATCGCTTCGCGATATGGTTCATATTGAGGTGGTAGCATTAGTTTTGTGCCAAGTGTTTCTAGGTCTTCATCGACCAAAAAACCTGGTTGTAGGGTGGCTATCTCTACAATATGTCCGTCTGGGTCGTGGCTGTAGATACTTTTGAAATATTGACGATCAATTATTTGAGAGACACGGTATCCAGCGTTTGCTAATTTTCGTTGATAATATCGCTGTACTTCTTCATCTGCTACTGCGAAGGCAAAATGATGGGTCATCCCTGTGCCAATTTGAGCGTAACCGGTCTGGTCTAACTTGCGTTCAAAATATGTGATGAGTGAGCCAGGGCTGCCGGTTTCATCTCCCCAATACCAGTGCGCGCTGGTGGGGTCATCAAAATTATCAGTCATCTTAACACGCCTCATCCCCAATATATCGGTATAGAAAGCGTTCGTAGAGCGAATATCAGATGCTATAGCTGTGATGTGGTGCATGCCATTTAATAAAGCCATATCCTCAGTGATAGTTTCAATAGGTGCATGCCATGTCAATTGCTCAATTGTTGTTTCATCACGGTTAGCCAGCATCAACGATTCTGGCGGCGGACGGTGTTCCATACCAATTGTTTCTTCATCAATTGCAAATCCTGGACCGTCAGTTGCTATTTCTAAAATCACCCCATCTGGATCACGAAAATAAATAGATTGAAAATAATATCTGTCATATGGTCCGCGCACCCGAATTCCTAAATCTGTTAATCGCCGTTTCCACTTTAATAATCCATCTTGGTTTTTTACTCGTAACGCAAGGTGGTGTGTACCACCAACGCCATGTCGCCCTTTAGAGAGGTGTGCCCACTCAAAAAAGGTGATAGCTGTGCCAGGTGTACCTTTTTCATCACCAAAATATAGATGGTAGCTTTCAGGATCGTCAAAATTGACAGTCTTTTTGATCATTCGTAAGCCCAGTACATGCGTGTAAAACTCCGCCGTGCGCTGGGCATTTGCGCTAACTAAAGTAATGTGATGCAGTCCTAAAATTGTCATGTTTTATCTCGTTTTGATACGTTGTTTTAATGACTAGACTACATCACATTGCTCAATACTTCGTTAATAAACGGACTAAAGTCCATTTATTTTTAATGTTTCTCTAATAAGCCTGGTAACAATGCATAAAACTCTGTTGCACGTACGACATCATCTAGCTTGACTTGATCTAACACAGTGTGCGCATGGATTTCATCACCTGGACCAAAGCCAATTGTTGGAATTCCCATTTTGCCTGCCCAGAAAATGCCATTAGTGGAAAAATCCCACTTGTACGCTGGGGGGAAATCTTCGCCATAAAGTAATTTGCCTGCTTTTAAGCCGGCTTGTACAAAAGGATGATCTTCTGGAAATGCCCATGCCGGATAAATTTTATCTAGGGGGTACACAAAACCGGTGTAACTTGGTTCGGCATATTTTAAAATAGAAACTTCAATGTCGTCTCGATCACCAACAATACGCTTGAGGCGTTCTAGTTCTGCTTCTGGCTCTTCCCCAAATGTAATACGGCGATCAATAAAAATTGTCGCTTCATCTGGCACCGCGTTGATACTTGGGGTTTTGACGTGCATGTCTGTTACGGTGATGCGTCCTTTCCCTAAGAATGGATCATCGATAAATTCAGATTCAAGATTTTTGATCGCTTCGATAATAGGTAGCAGCTTATAGATGGCGTTATCTCCCAAATAGTTATTGGCTGCGTGGGCACTTTTGCCACGTGCTTTAATCTGAAATTCCACACGCCCCTTATGTCCACGGAAAACCTGCATCCGTGTTGGCTCACCGATGACAACAAAATCTGGGTGAATTCCTTCCTCAGCATATAATACATTTGGTGCACTGCCGTCATTCCATTCTTCCATATTGCCAAAGACATAAGCTGTGATGCCATCTAATAAGCCTAGTTCTTTTGCAATTGCTAAGCCATAAACCATACCCGGGGTGCTGTTTTTTTCATCACATGCGCCACGTGCATAAAGAACGCCATCTTCGACTTTGCCTTGGAACGGGTCCCATTCCCACTCGTCTGGATTACCAATGCCAACGGTGTCAATATGGGTATCGTAAAGTAACTTAGTTTCACCATCTCCAATTACGCCGACAATATTCCCCATACGATCCCACCAAATATCGGTGTAGCCGAGCTTTTTCATTTCCTCAGCTACACGCTCACCGACTTCACGAATTTGACTTTCCATGCTTGGGATTGCCACAATTTCACGGAAAAATTTTAGAATATCGTCACGCTGAGCTTGTACTCGTTCTTTAATTTTTTCAATAATTTCGTGATTAACCATCATCTTTAACCTTTGTTTATCAACTGTTTGGATAGAGTGTTATGCTTTTCAATTAAAGTAGGCAAGTCTGAAGTGACAATGTGACCTTCTTTTACAACAATTTGCCCATTAATAACGCTGTAATCGACATTGACGGATTGTCCAAAAACTAAACCTGCCACCACATCATGTTGTGAACCAGCAAATGCCAAGGTATCGATGCGATAAGCAGCAAAATCGCCAGCCATATTAGGTTTTAGTGCCCCAATATCATCACGTCCTAACACGGCTGCTCCGCCCAACGTTGCTAATTCCAAAGCTTCTCTGGCTGAAAGACGCGCTGGGTTGGGTGTGCTGTCAATCCGTTGTAAAAGCATTGCTGTGCGTGCTTCATTTAATAAATGTCCACTATCATTTGACGCTGATCCATCTACACCTAAGCCGACTTTGACATGCTGATCCAGCATCTGTCGAATGGGGGCAATACCAGATGCCAAGCGCATATTTGAACAAGGACAGTGACATACACCAGTCCCTGTTCTCGCAAATAGTTGGATTTCAGCGTCATTTAATTGAACACAATGTGCATGCCAAACATCATCCCCAACCCAACCAACATCTTCTGCATAATCTCCTGGTCGCATCCCAAAAACTTGTAAACTATAGTCTACGTCTTTCACATTTTCTGCCAGGTGTGTATGCAATCGTACACCATATGCCCGTGCTAGCTTTGCTGATTCACGCATTAAATCCTGTGACACACTGAAAGGGGAACAAGGAGCAACACCAACACGCAGCATAGCATAACGTTGACTGTCATGATAACTCTCGATTAGTCGCTGCGTATCTTTGAGGATGAACGCCTCATCTTCCACTAAACGATCTGGTGGTAATCCACCTTTGCTCTCGCCAACGCTCATAGACCCGCGTGTTGGATGAAACCGCATCCCAATTTCTTGTGCAGCACGAATTGTATCATCTAGTTTGACATCGTTAGGATATAAATATAGGTGATCACTAGACGATGTACAACCAGACAAAATCAATTCAGCCATAGCTAACTTAGCAGAAACATATGCCATTTCACCAGTTAGGTTTGCCCAGATCGGATAAAGGGTTACTAACCAGTTAAATAATTCTTCTTGCTGGGCAATGACTCGTGTTAGGCTTTGATACATATGGTGATGGGTGTTAATTAACCCAGGGATAACAATGTGATGTTTCAAAATCAGGGTTTGGTCTGCTTGTATCGGCGGTAAATCAGATGTTTTACCAACGAATGTAATAACTCCGTCTTGAACAATCAGCGCACCATCGTTAATTTCGCGCCGTTGTTCATCCATTGTGACTAGCGTGTGGATATTTTTAACAACTAAAATGCTCAAAAATAGAACTCCTATGGATTCAGTGGATTGAATGCGATTTTGTGTAATGGTGTGTTCAAGTTTTATCTTTGTTTTGCTTGTTCAATGCGCCAAGCGGCTTTCATGGTGTTATGCATTAACATGGTAATTGTCATGGGTCCCACACCACCCGGCACTTTTGTAATGGCACTCACGACATTCTGGGCGGATTCAAGATCAACATCCCCGACCCATTTATAGCCTTTTTCTGATTCCGGGTCATCTACTCGATTGGTGCCAACGTCAATGACAACACTACCAGGTTTAAGCCAATGCCCCTTAATAAAATTTGGTTTACCAATGGCTGCAATGACAATATCAGCTTGCTTTAAAATATCAGGCATGTTTTTTGTGCGACTATGAACAACTGTGACGGTGGCATTGGCTTTGATAAGCATCAGTGCCATTGGTAAGCCTACGATGTTGCTGCGTCCAACTACAACAGCATTAGCCCCTTCAATTGTTGCACCGATCTCGTTTAATAACACCATGCAACCTGTGGGGGTTGCTGGGGTAAAAAGCGGATCACGCCCCTTCATACCTAACATGCCAATATTGATTGGATGAAAGCCATCAACATCTTTGTCTAAACTGACTTGTCTTAAAATACTTTCTTCGTCTACTTGTTGCGGAAGCGGAAGTTGAACTAAGATGCCATGAATTTTAGGGTCTTGGTTGAGTTGTGCAACGGCAGCCTCTACCTCGGCTTGTGTGCTGTCTTTTGTCATAATATGAGAAACTGATTCTATTCCTGCTTTTTTACAGGCATTTTGTTTCATACGAACATACTGCTGGGATGCGGGATTATCACCAGCTAATACGACACCCAACCCTGGAGAATAACCGTATTGCTCTTTAAAGCGTTGAGCATCTTGTGCGATCTCTTCACGCATACGATTGGCAATGACATTACCATCTATAATCGTTGCTGTCATGAAAATAACTCCTTTTTCCGTTAGGATGTTGTTTTTGTAAAAGCATTTGAACAACTCGTCTACAAAATTATCCACCACAATGTGTCATAATCAGGTAACATAATAGCAGGAAAGATAGGTCAAAAATACCTTGAAGGTTTTGTTATGAAAAAGAATCGATTCAACCGAAATTCGGGGCAGTCACTGATTGAGTATGCGCTCATTCTGTTTCTTGTCGCTATTGCCTTTGGTATCGCATTAGCGGCAACCGCACCGGCAATTAGTAATGTATTTAGTAATACTGTGTATAATTTACTTGGGCAGGCACCAGACGAAAACCGTGAAGTAGTTGGTCCGATGGATTTTTGGCTAACGGTCACCTGGGTTGCTGCCAATCCGTTGGAAGAACGCCCGTTGCCTACCCGAACACAAGCACCTCCCAGTCCTATTCCAACGGCTGGACCATCACCCACGCCATCTCCAACCGTGCCAACAAACACACCATTCCCAAGCAACACGCCAGCACCTTCACCAACGTCGTTGGATTATGTTCATGTTGCGCCGTTCCATGACAGTGCAGATGAGCCAGATTGGTATCGTATGGGGGCACCAATCTTCATGGGATATAACGACTGGCAGGCTGAGTTCTATACAGGTAAAGATTTAGACTACAATGGGGTTTCTCCAAGTGCTGTGATGAGCGTTGGAGAGCATTTTGGTCCTGCTGCTGAGATGAAATTAGATTTCCCCAATTCGGAATATAACTGGTGGAAGAACAGTGGTAGCTATGTTATGGCAAATTGGCCCTCGTCAAGCTCTGATGAAAATTATTCGATTCGGTTCACTCGCCAAGTCTATTTGGATTTAAGCGAGCCGACACCTATTACATTTTTCATTAGTGCAGATGATGGTGTGCGTCTTTGGTTGCTTTCACCAGGGCAAAGTGCAGATAATTGCTCTGCAACTGGCACTGTGAGTGGTGGTCCGTCCTCAGGCAGTAATCGGTTCTATGGGGATGACTCATCTTACCCAACAGACTGTTTGTTAATCGATGATTGGCAAAACCAGGGGATGAACAGTACTGGTGCTGTTACTCGGACAGTTACAGCTGGTGCTTATACAATTCAAGTTGATTTTTATCAAGGCGGTGGTGGTTCTGGGTTGTTCTTCTCTGCTACAGGCAGCGCTAACCCGGATGATCGCGTTATCAATATGTCAGATAGCGCAACATCGTTTGGCGATTTTACGGTGACAACAAATCGTTCTCAATGCAATTGGGGACAGCAAACCGGTAATAATGTTAACACATATGATTATATGTGGGAAGAATATGTCGGTGGTAACCCAATTGATCAAACGATGTGCTATCTGGAACTGCGTGGGTCAGTATTAATCCCAGATGCAAGTGATGTTGCCAATCCTGCGATTCCGGACCCGAAATTTATCTTCTGGGATGTATGGGATTTTAGTGAGTCAGATAAACGGGCTTGGTTAGAAATTGCAGAATATGTACCTGTTGGGGCAACCCCAACCGCGTTAGATCGTGCTAGTGTGATTTGGTATCGTGTGCCTTTACATGCCGGTAATACCCGTAACTATAACTGGACACGGCATGAGATTGACCTTGCTAATTTCCAAGCATTCAACTCAGATTGGACACCGATGGCTGCTCCGGTTGATTTCCGTGGAAAGCGTGTGATTTTCCGCTTTGCTATTGCGCAAGGGGATTATGGCACACGGCGTTGGTATATTGATGATATTGAAATACGTGGTAATACGCCGGCAGAAAATATGGTGATTGGCTTGGATCAAACCTTTACGTTAAATGAAGCTGACGCAGCAGATATGTTCATTACCACTGGGCAGTGGGAATTGACAGCTAATAACGTCATGCCAGACCGTGATAACCCAGATACGAATCCAAGCAGTTGTTGTTCTTGGGAACTTAATCCTGGTAGTAACTACAACGATTTCTCTCAATCGCCTTGGAATCCTCGTCCAAATCTGTCCACACCGATGAATTCAGATGATTGGCGTGTTCATTATGTGCAAATTGCGCCGTTGATTGATACGACATTAAGCACGGTCGATGAAGAGGGTGATAACGGTGCGCCATTACTTTCCTTCTGGCATGGATATGATATTAAGCGATATGCTGGTATTCAGATCGAATATCGCCCAGAAGGAGATACACAATGGTATGTTGTGCCTGGTGTTGATCCTAACAATCCCTATGGGCGGATTATTGATCCACGCCATAATGATAACAGTAGCTATAATGACAAGACTGCACTAAGCTTTTATGAAGTGCCACTTAGTGAAATTAAAACCCCTGGAGGCGTGCCAATTACACGG
This sequence comes from Chloroflexota bacterium, assembly GCA_003696565.1. Lineage (GTDB taxonomy): Bacteria > Chloroflexota > Anaerolineae > Aggregatilineales > Phototrophicaceae > DAOTWY01. The sequence continues at coordinate 19,768 of RFHA01000203.1, read as the reverse complement.
TATCACCTGCGCTTTGCCATGTATGTCCACAATCGTGCTGATACAGAACGTGGGTGGTGGATTGATGATATTAAGTTAGAACGGGCTGGCATTCCACGTTATCTGGATTACCCATTCTATGATGGTGCTGAAGGTGGGATGAGCAACTGGCTCGCTGGTGGTGAATGGTGGCGTACCAACCGTATTTCTCGTGAAGGGCAACATGCTTTTACTGATAGCCCAGGCGAAGGAGTTGACTATCAAAGAAATACCGGGGATTCGCTTTCTGGTAACAATTTACGCCTACGTTATCCTATTGATTTGAACAACGATACTCCGGCTAACTTGGCATTGAATGATCGTAATGCCTCGGGTGGGAACACACAATCAACCCCAGCGTTGAATCCTGTGTTGACGTTCTGGCATATTCGCGACCTCAATTCCAATGATAATTTCCATGTGGAATGGCGACTAGCTAATGAGGGTGATGATCAATGGAAACCACTGTGGTCATACATTTATCGGATGGAGACCGATCCAGGTAGCTCTAACAGCGAATTTTCAACAAATCTTGCTTGGGAATACGTTGAAATTGATTTAACACCAATTACAAGCACGTTCCCACGTCCTGGTGATCCTGGATATGATCCATCACAGTATGAACGTGATGATATTCTGCTGCGTTTCCGTCTTTATAGTGATGGCTACAACACAGCTGACGGGGTTTATATCGATCAAATCCGCTTAGAGGATCGCAATGAGACAGTGTTTAAATTGTGGCGTGCAGCGGATAACCCCACAATTGACGGTAATAATTACGGCAATGGTGATAGCGACCGCTTCACAAGTGACCTGGAAGAATCAGATTGGACAGATAATTGGCGCGTCGGTGGTGATTGGCAACGGATCACGTTTGAAAGCTATAACGGTTTACACGCCTTCCATGAAAGTGCGGAACCGGTTGTGCCTGGTGTATTCTCTGCTGAAGTTGCTCCATACGTTCATGAAGACGATGATGGCGATAGCAATGATACTAATATCAAAACACGTCATGACACATTCAATGTTTTAGAACTTGTTCCGATTTTTGACTTGCGGGCAGCCGACAGCAAAGAACGTCAAACACTGTACTTCTGGTCACGGTTTAGAACAGGTGATAATGATGAGCTAATGGTTCAAATTTCATACGAACTCTCTAGACCATCAGATTATGCACCACAGAGTAACTTAAACAGTCATATGACTGCGCGTTGCGATAACATAGGTGTCTTACAATGCTATGAGCAATTATATGGTTGGAGCGAGTGGGAAACAGCCACAGTGATTGCTGATGAGTGGGATTACGTCCATACATGGAATCGCTATCAGGTGGATTTATCACAATATGCTGCTGACTTTGACAACGACATTCCTGGGCGGCGTATTCGTATCCGGTTCGTATTTGACGCACTTTCTGGTAGCAATAACCGTGATGGTTGGTATCTGGATAACATCGAAATCCGCCAACGCCGCGATAACGTGATCCGCGTGATTGATCAACAACCATTCTTTGATGATGCACGTAATATGGGGAATTGGGTTGGTGAAGGCTTATGGGGGTTAAGTCCCGCTGTTACACGCGGTTCAAGCAATGAACTAGCTACACTGGGTAGCTGGCAAGAGTCCTTCTGGGATTGTGATCAATGTGAAAGCATTGGGTCTAATGCTGGTGCAAGCTGGCGTGATCGTATGGCAGTCGGTGCAGATATCTTCTTACAAAATGACGGTGTGATCCCTGCACAGGGCGTTAACGAAACACCTGTTCAGCGTCTTGTGTTAGATATCAATTACGATATGGGACGTGGATTCCCGTATTCAGGGTTTAACGAACGCGATACTTTCGTGGGACGTTGGACATTAACAACAGCACCTATTGGACCTTCTAGCGGTATCAATGCTGGGCAATATACTTTCATCACACGCTCTGATGATGGCGTGCGCATGAAGTATGAAATTGTCGATGGCGCAGGTAATGTGATTGATCCACTAGCACCACCATCTAACCCATGGAATGTCATCAATAACTGGAACGACCATGGTGCAGTTACTGACATGGGTGTTGTCACATTGTTAGAAGGTAATCGGTATCGGATTACTCTGGAATACTATGAGCGTAGTTCAGATGCCATTATCACATTGGCAACCGCCGGTGCAGAATTCTCCTTCACAGATAGTCCTCGTCAGGGTGTAGGACCTGCCTTTGATGATATTCCGGCTGTGCCACGTGGTAATTCATCCTTAATTTTGGATGGCACGTTGGATTTGACCGGTACCACCAACCCAATCATGGAATACTATTCTGTTTGGGAATTGCCAAGCGGGTCTTATGCAACAGTTGAAGTATCGGCTGATGGTGGGTTTAACTGGACACGTAATGGGCTGCGAGATACGATCTACGCATCAGACGGTACCACTGTTTTGGATAACGATTTTGATAGCACGCGCTGGAACAACTCAGAGCGTGACCCCGGTGACACATGGGATTTGCGGCGGGCTAACCTGACACGCTATGAAAATCGTCAGATTATGATACGCTTCCGCTTAGATCGTATGGGAACGGATTGCCTCAACCGAGACTGGGGATGTAACCCAAGTAGTGATCCAAAAGGTCCCAATGGGTGGTATGCAAGTTGGTGGATCGTAGACATTCAAGTCGCTGGTAGTTAACCGAAATTCAATCGTAAGGTCGCTCTTAAACGGGCGACCTTTTTAATTGGATCATTATGGAACATGGCAAGTAATGCTGGTAAACTGAATAAAATAGCCATCAAACAGCTTTGAAGGACCGTGATCTGTGCCTGTAAAAGAACGACTTGCGACATTGTTTATCCTTGTAGGACCCGGCGGCGTTGGTAAAAATGCCTTGATGACTGAAATTTTGAAACGCTCAGATAAGTTGAAACAACTTGCAACAGCAACGACGCGCGCTCCTCGTACAGGGGAACGTGATGGAATACATCATCTTTTTGTGACAGTCTCTGAATTTCGTCAGATGATAGAAGATGACGAATTATTAGAATATCAGGAAGTCCACCCTGGTAAGTTCTATGGTGTGCCGCGCCGTGTAATTAAAGAAGCCATACAAAACCGACAAGATTTAATTGCTGATATCGAATTTAAGGGTGCGGAGATTCTTCAACAACAGTTCCCAGATAACAGCATAACCATATTTATTGCACCGCCGTCTGTGGATGCTCTTCAGCAGCGTATGGTTGACCGCCAAGATAGCATACAAGATATTCAGGATCGCTTGAATCGGATGTCTATTGAAATGCTTTATGCACCGCGCTGTGACTATATCATTGTCAACGATCATTTTGATACCGCATTGGCGGAATTAAATGACATCATCCAGTTAGAGCGGGGCGAAATTGCTGCCCTAACAACTCCTTTGCATCAGGTTAGCTATATTGCCCATATTACCTTTAAACAAGGGGACAAAATTTTAAAAATAACTGAACAGCCCTATCTCCCTTGTCCTATTAAACAAGGTGATACACCATACGATGCTGTGACACGTTGTATAGCAAATTACTTGAAGCAGCCTGTTAATAATGATCAATTGCGTTATGCGCATCCAGCGGGATTATTACCGGTTGAAATGATGTTGCATCAACGACAATATCAAATTACTTATCATTTCTTGTATGAACTACCTTCAACCTTTGAGCCATTAAATGGTTTGGAATGGTCATCATGAGTTTGTCGGCATATTATCAACAACTTGGTGCAACACTTGCACCAGATGGTATTCCACTGCATTTTGGTGATCTTAAAGCAGAATACTACGCCGCATTGCAACAGTGCATCCTTTTAGATCGATCTCATGAAGGGCGGATAACGCTAAGTGGTGCCGATCGCTTTGATTTACTTAACCGCATGTCTACAAACAATATGCTGAATATGCAACCGGGAGAAGGGCGTGCGACAATTTTTACCAATCCTAATGCACGCATTCTTGACCGCGTGATGGTTTATCATCGCAGTGATGATGAATTGTTGATGCTAACTAGCCCCGGGCGCGGGCAAGCAATGGCGCAGTATTTTAAGCGTAATATTTTTTACAATGACAAAGTGATTTTACGTGACCTTGCTGCCGAAACACATTTATTTGCACTACATGGTGTGCAGGCAGATACTGTGATGCAGCGACTCGTCAAATCCGCATCGGGAATAGAATCGTTTTATGGCAGAGATACGCATATTGATGAGATACCAGTCTTTATTGGCAAGGTCAAACCGCTTGTTGAATCAGCTTGGGTAATTCTAGTGGCAACTGAATTTGCAGAAGCAATTTTATCTTGCATTATGCAAGCAGGTGCCCAGTTAGCTGGTAGCTTGACTTATAATACGCTTCGTATCCGAGCGGGTATGCCCGCGCGCGAATTATCAACAGATTATATTCCGCTTGAGCTAGGTCTGTGGGATGAGGTGAGTTTTAATAAAGGATGCTATACCGGGCAAGAGATTATTGCTCGGATGGAAAGCCGAAATCGTTTAGCCAAAACACTTGTTCGGCTTGATTTATCACAATATGTTGAAGCCCCTACAGAGGTGTTTCATCAAGGTAAGCGTGCAGGAATGATAACGAGCAGTGTTTTATCGCCAGATGATGAAATTTTTGCGATTGGGGTAATCAAGACAGAATTTGCCAAGCAAGATACACAACTTAACACATCTGATGGTGTACCTTTGCGGGTCAGTGGTTTATTGGGGGTACAACCCTTAGCTGATTAAAAATCTGGCGGCGGGCTATCAAAAAATAGTGCCCACCATAATGTCCAATTATCGGGTTTGGGCGGGGATGTATCTACTTCAACAATGACAGGCGGGGTAGGGGTAACCAAGGGTGTTGTATTTAGCGGCACTGGAATAACTAATACCTCACCAGGACGAACCATTTTCCCTTCAGACCGTGCCCATCGCTCGACATAAGCATCACTTTGCACATGATCTAACTCAGCAATTAGAGTCGCTTGTTCTTCTTGCAAGGCTTGCACTTCTGCCTCAATATTGGCGTATGTCTCGCGTTGTAAGCGACTATTAGCAATGCGTGTGCTGAAGTTAATTGCCAGCATCAAACCAATTGCTAGGATTGCCGCAAACATAATTTGCACGCCAGATAGTTGTTGTGTACGCTTTTCTGAAGGTTTTTTTGTCATAGAGTTATTGTAATGGAATTATTTTTCTCGTCAATTGATTAACTATCTATTGAAAAAAACGGTATAAATACGTTAATATTCGCAAGCTTACAGTTTCTATAGGAGACAATTGAATGGAAATCTTTACCGAAAACGCGACGAATGCGGGTTTTGTCGCTGCAATTGTTGCTGTATTCGGCATTATATTTGCGTTGTGGACACAACGTTGGGTACTTTCCCAAAATGCCGGTAATGAAAAAATGCAGAAAATTGCGGCGGCAGTTCAGCGGGGTGCAGCAGCTTTTCTGCGCCGTGAGTATCGTGCAGTGACTATTTTCGTCATTATTTCAGCAGCTATTCTCTTCGGCTTAAGCCTGTTTGAAGAAACAGGGATGAGTCCTTGGACAACGGTTGCATTTTTGGCGGGGGCGTTGGCTTCTGGTACGGCGGGCTATGCTGGTATGTATATCGCTGTGCGCGCCAACGTTCGCACGGCACAGGCAGCATCAGAAAGCTTGAATCGCGGCTTGCGTGTGGCGTTTGCCAGTGGGACGGTTATGGGGACATTAGTCGTGTCCTTAGCATTATTGGGGGTTGGTGTCTTATTCATTGTAATCACTAACCAAATTGAAGACCCTGCTACTGCAATGAGTGCCTTGGCTGGGTTTGGCTTTGGTGGTACATCTATTGCGATTTTTGCCCGTGTGGGTGGGGGAATCTTTACCAAAGCGGCAGATGTTGGGGCTGATCTTGTTGGTAAAACAGAAGCAGGTATCCCAGAGGATGATCCTCGCAATCCAGCAACAATTGCTGACAACGTCGGCGATAACGTTGGTGATGTGGCTGGTATGGGGTCTGACTTGTTTGAAAGTTATGCCAGCTCAATTATTGCTGCCATGACTCTTGCTGTTCTGACCGGTGGTGGTGTCGCAGCAGAAAAAGCCACTGCAGCTCAGGCTTTCCCGCTATTAGTGGCTGCGGTGGGTACTTTAATCGCACTGGGTTGCACTTTCTTGGTTAGAACTAAAGAAGATGCATCACAAGAAGACTTACTATGGAGCCTGCGCAAAGGTGTTTATGGTGCCAGTGGTTTAATCGCTGTGGCGGTCGTTGTCATTGCTTCTTTGCTTGGGCTAGATGCGGGGGTTATTGTTGCCACAATCAGTGGTTTGGTTGGTGGTGTACTTATTGGTTACTTCACTGAATATTTCACAGCAGATACTTACCTCCCAACTAAAAGCCTCTCTGAAAGTGCTGTTGGCGGACCTGGTATTGTCATCATTCGTGGTTTAGCTGTTGGTATGTTTTCTACCCTTGCACCGGTTGTGATTGTGATCGCTGTGACACTAGTTGCAGTTGGGGCATCAGGGCTTTATGGTGTGGCGGTTGCTGCGGTTGGAATGCTTTCTACATTGGCAATTACCTTAGCCACAGATGCCTACGGACCCGTTGCAGATAATGCGGGTGGCATCGCGGAAATGGCTGAGCTTGGTGAAAATGTACGCAACCGGACTGATGCCTTAGATAGTTTGGGGAATACCACCGCGGCAACTGGTAAGGGCTTTGCTATTGGTAGTGCAGCTATGACGGCATTAGCCTTAATTGCTGCTTTTGTGACAACAGCTAATGGCAATGTGGATACTGTCAATAATACAACGTTCACTGACGTTGTGCTTGACGTTCGACTGGTGACAGGTTTGTTTATTGGTGCTGTATTGCCGTATATCTTCAGCGCGTTAACTATGCTAGCTGTTGGGCGTGCTGCTCAGCAAATTGTTGTGGAAGTTCGTCGTCAGTTCAAAGAAATTGATGGCATCATGGAAGGTAAAAACGAGCCAGACTATGAACGCTGTGTTGCCATTAGTACGGATAGTGCTATTCGTGAAATGCTTTTGCCAGGCATTATTGCTGTGGCGGTTCCAGTGGTTATTGCGCTGCTTACCTTAATTGGGCAGGATAATGCCATTCGGGATTATGTCGGCTCAGAAACATTGGTCGGCGTGCTGCTTGGCTCATTGACATCTGCTTTTATGCTGGCTGTGATGATGGCAAATGCCGGCGGTGCGTGGGATAACGCTAAGAAGTATATTGAAGCTGGTCACTTTGGCGGTAAAAAATCCGATGCACATAAAGCGGCAGTTGTGGGGGATACTGTGGGTGATCCGTTCAAAGACACCTCTGGACCATCACTCAATATCTTGCTCAAATTGCTGGCAATTGTTTCATTAGTGTTTGCACCTCTGATCAGCAATGCAGTAGGTAATGATGATGAAGTGCCTCAATCTGTGACACAAACAGTGCCGGGCACTATTGTTGAGGTGGCTAATGAAGCAGGAGATTTCACCATTCTGCTGGCTGCCTTGGAACAAGCTGACTTGACTGAAACACTTAACAGTGATGGTAGCTACACTGTGTTTGCTCCCACTGATGAAGCATTCAACGCATTTATGGAAGCCAATGATTTAGAAGACCAAGATGCGTTGTTAGCGTTAGAAAACTTGGGCGATGTGTTGCTATATCATGTTATCAGCGGGGAAGTGATGGCAGTGGATATTGAAGCGGGTACCGTCCAAACGCTTTCCGGCGAAACACTTGAAATCACCGTTGAAGATGATGTTGTCATGCTGAATGGTGTGGCAACCGTAACCACGACAGATATAGAAGCGTCTAATGGTGTTATTCACGTGATTGATACAGTGCTGACACAAGCAAGCGAATAGCGCAAGTCTTGGTTATAATCGTAAGGCGACATCACTATGGTGTCGCCTTTTTGGTTGATATTGATAAGGGGTTATAGATTATGCCAAGAATACAAGTTAACGGTGTTGAACTCTACTACGAAGAGTCCGGTAGTGGTGAGGAAACGATTGTTTTCTCACATGGGTTGTTGATGAGCCTTCATATGTTTGATGATCAGATTGCACACTTTAGCAAAAAATATCGGTGTATTGCTTATGATCATCGCGGACAAGGGCAAAGTGAGGTTACACCAGATGGCTACGATATGGAAACGTGTTATGAGGATGCAGCAGCTTTCATTGAAGCGTTAGGTGTGGCACCTGTGCATTTTGTTGGTTTATCGATGGGGGGCTTTGTTGGGATGCGCCTAGGTGCGCGCCGTCCTGATTTAGTCAAATCCTTGGTACTTATGGAAACATCTGCTGATCCTGAACCGAGTGAGAACCTCCCGCGTTATCGTCTGCTTCAATTTGTTGCACGTTGGATTTCTCCCAAATTAATTGTGAATGGCGCATCCAAATCATTATTTGGACAAACCTTCCGTACTGACCCACAATATGCTGAACGATTTAAGAAATGGAAAAAGCATATTGGAAATATCAACCGCACGGGGTCTATGAAGGCGGCTAGTGGTGTTTTTACTCGTAAACCTGTTTATGAGGAGATTGCCAGTATTACTACACCCACATTGGTTATTGTAGGTGAAGAGGACATTGCTACTGTTCCAGCTAAGGCGGAACGGATTCACCAACAAATCGCTGGTTCAAAGCTGGTGCGTATTCCAAAAGCTGGACATTCTGCATCAGTAGAACAGCCACAAGCGATTATTGATGCAATGGAAGCTTTTTATGCCAGCCTGTAAATAAACCATAAACAGCCGTACGTTAATCCCAGCCATTTGCTGCTCGAATATATTCATAAGCGGCTTTTAATGCTTGGAACTGGGTGTGTGCCTCATCTTTGGGCAAATCGCTGGTATCAGGATGTAGCAATTTTGCCTTTTGGCGGTATGCTTTTTTAACAGCTTCTTCGTTGGCATCATGGTTGATTTCTAAGAGCTTATAACAAGTTAACAGATAATCCTGGATTGGGCTGTTTGGCTTGGCTTCACGTTCATTATGATCATTCATCCCGCCCCAAGTCTGATACCCACTCCAGGATTCCCATCGTGTTTGGTTATGACGACGACGCGCTTCATCTTTCTGTTGTTGATAAGTGCGATATTCAGTGTTTTTCCAAAATGCTTGTGCCCCAAAATCCGCAATTAACCAATTCCCTTTTAATGTCCGCTGTGTTTGATAAGTGCGATATGACCGGAGGCGGTTAAAATCAATCTGTGGTCCGTACCAAATCTTTTTTTCTTCAACACCGAAAATATCTTCAAAATGCACTTCAAAAATTTGTGGTGTGTTCGCCTTAACATGATAAACATAAACTTTATCATGATTCAGCTTTTGCAACGCTATTAGCCACTCTTTAATGATCGCTCGCTCTCCATCAGGTGGGATTAAACGGGCATCCACCAAAAAGATTGTGTTGATGCCACTTTCGGTGTTGTCCTGTAATGTTCGTTTAATGGCACGTGGGCTAACAACATCCCCAATCATGTAAATATGAATTCGCACCCCGCTCCAACAAAGTACAACCAAGTCCGCATAGGAGGTGTTTAACAGGGTGGTTTGAACGCTTATCGTTTTATCTAGTTGTGCCTTAATCCACTCTTTTAAAGTCATGCAAACTCACGCGCAATACACACTGTCTGAAAATGTATATCGACTATATCATCAATGTTTTTCGCATAGCCGCCGCCCATTGTCACGGCAACCGGTAGATGATGTACCACACGTAATAAGTGTAATATCAAGCGATCTCGTCGTGCTAGTCCGTCCTTTGTGATAGCCAGTTTGCCTAATCGATCACCAATAAATGGATCGGCACCAGATTGATAAATGACAATATCAGGATCAGCTAGAAATAGTGCACGTTGTATACCTTCTTCTATCATTTCCAGATATTCGTCATCTCCAGTATTATCTGGTAAACCGATGTCCAAATCGCTGTTAATTTTACGATAAGGAAAATTCTTTTCCCCATGAATTGAAAACGTGAAAATGGTGTGATCATCTTTTGTAATATCTGCTGTACCATTTCCCTGGTGTACATCACAGTCTACAATTAAAACACGGATAACCGCACCGGTTGCTTGTAAATCACGCGCTGCAATGGTGGCATCATTAAACACACAAAACCCTTCACCATGATCTCTGCAGGCATGATGTGTACCGCCTGCTAGGTTGACTGCAATCCCCTCTTGTAATGCGGCATAACAGGCGGCTATCGTCGCACCGGATGAACGCCGTGAACGCTCCACCATTTCTAATGACCAAGGGAACCCAATTCGCCTAATTTCTGACGGTGTTAGTGTGCCATTTTTGACACGCTCTAAATAATCCGCATCATGACACCGTAAAATTTGCGTATCTGTTGCCGCATTTGGTACGCACATCTCCGCAATGCCACTTGCTTCAACACGTTGACGCAAGCGTGCATATTTTTCCATCGGAAAGCGATGCCCAGGAGGTAACGGCAACACAAATTGATCCGTATAAAATGCCTTCATCGCTGATCCTCAAGTACCATCTCTGCTGCAATTTTACCGGAAAGTGTAACCATCGGCACACCACCGCCGGGATGTGTTGTACCACCTGCAAAATATAACCCGTGGATCACTTTGCTACGATTATGTGGGCGGCGGAATGCCGTCCATTTGCTGTTAGCAGATGCGCCATACAATGCGCCGCACCATGCCCCACTCATCTCTTGTAAATCAATTGGGGTAAGGATTTGCTCGCTAATAATGTTTGGTCTAAGACCGTACTCAGCTAATTTATTCAAAACCAGATCGCGGTATGGTTTGGCTTCTTGTTTCCAATCTACATTATCGGATAACGCTGGCACATTGATTAAAATGAACCAGTTTTCACACCCAGTTGGGGCATGATCTGCATCTGCTTTAGATGTAATTGCCAAATAAATCGTGGGGTCTTGTGCTAATTGCGCATCTTTAAATATGCTTTTAAATTCTGCTTTATAATCCGCGGAAAAAAAGATGTTGTGATGTTTTAAGTGTGTGTGTGTACCTTGTACACCTAGTAGCATAATAAAACCCGAACAAGAGGGGGCAAGGCGTTCTAATTTAGACAATTGTTTTTTAGCTATTGGATTGTCTTTTAGCAGATGTTGATAGGTTGTTGCCACATCCACATTAGAAACAACCGTATCCGTTTCATAACGTTTATCTGCGATGACAGCCGTGACCCGTCCATTTAAAGTTTCGATCTGTTGTACAGGTGTATCAGTATAAATTGTCACGCCGAGTTCCGTAGCTAATTGCGTCATCGCTTGGGCAATCCGATAAATACCCCCTTTTGGATACCATACGCCACCAGTTAATTCTACGTGTGCAATAACGTTTAATGTGGCAGGCGCGTCATAGGGGCTTCCACCGACATATGTCGCAAAACGCCCAAGTAATTGTTGTAATTTAGGATGGGTTACATAACTTTTAATAGCGTTGTGCATGGTACGGAATGGGTCAACTTTAAGCCATTCATTGATTGGGACACGAGCAAAGCTACTTGGGGTAGGTGGTTTGTCATAAATAAATACAGGTCCCGTGATGCGATGAATCCGTGCTGCATATGCTAGATAAGCAAGATACCCCTCCACATCACGCGGATTAAGTTTTTCAATTGTGCTTGCCATTTGGCTGATGTTTGCGCTGGCATCTAATACATAATTATCTGGATAAAAATAACGGGCAAGGGGTTCAATAGGGATTAGATGCACATAATCACTAAATTGCCTTCCCGCAGCCTGAAACAAATCCTCAAATACATGCCGCATTGTGATGACTGATGGTCCAGTGTCCCATCGAAAGCCATCGCGGATGACTTGATTCATTTTGCCGCCTGTTTGGGCATTCTTTTCCAGAACGATAACGCGCTTCCCTGCGATTGCTAAGTGGATTGCAGCACTTAACCCGCCGATACCACCGCCAATAATAACAACTGGCTTATCCATGATGGGCTGCCTTTCTGATTGTTCGACCTTTCCATTTGGGACCACCATATCGATAATGCCAATAAATTGCTTGTAGCGCGATCCGTGTTAACAACAACACTGTGACAGGCATCAATAAAGCATCTACCACTCGTTGATGTGTAAACGCCGCTGTTGTTGCTCGGATAGCTAACCCCATAACGACTAACAACAATCCTGCCAGCCGTGTCTCTTGAAATAATATGAACACCCAGGGGACTAAGAAGATCAGCCAATGAAAGATTATTGCAATGATTAAAGCGGGTACACTGCCATATCCTGCCAAAATATTTTTCGCATAGCCATCTCGAACATCAACCCAACCATTATACATTCGACAACGAATTAGGCGATTGCCATCCGCCATTCTTAAACGCAGCCCACATGCTTTGACTTTACGCGCCAATGTAACATCTTCTAGCACGTTATCTCTCACTGCCTCATGCCCGCCAACATGTTTATAAGCAGATTTACGCCAAGCCATGCACTGCCCATTGGCTGCACCAAAAGCCGCCAATGGAATATAATGTGCCCCGATAACCGGTAAATAACCCACAACTACCATCGCCATAGCCGGTACGATTAACCGCTCTGCCCAGGTGATAGTTTGTTGCGTAGACCATACTGTATATAAGTCTGCTTGGGTACGCTGCATATCTGCGATCAATGCATTTAAACCATTTTCTTCCCAGATGACATCTGCATCTGTAAAAATGAATATATCCCCTTTTGCTACTTGTTGCATCTGATGACAAGCCCAGTTTTTGCCTATCCAGCCTTCTGGTAATGGCTTACCTTGGATAACCGTTAATTTATCCGCTTGACCGACTTGTTCAGCAATCTCACCTGTATTATCTGTGGAATTGTCGTCTAATAAGATGACTTCATAATTCGGATAATCCTGCTTCATGAGATGTGCAATGGTCTTGGCGATAACTGTCGCTTCATTCCGTGCAGGTATCATCACAGAGACAAATGGCGTATCATATGGGATGACACATGTCTTTAGACGTGGAAACAACAAGACATTTGAAAGGGTAATTAAGCTAATAATTGTTAGTGTGATGGCGATGAAGAAAACGAGCACGTTTTGTCAACTCCGGTAACTTGCTTAATTCTTTATGATGTCGATAGATCAAAATGATCAAGGTACTGCCTACCGCTGCAAACCAGGTTAATGGTGATTGAATCAGCACCATATAAATGAATAATGTGAACATCGTAAACATCACTGCCCATGCACTGGATGTCAATACAAGATAAAACACAATCAACGAAATCATGAATACAGTAGGTAGCACAAGCAGACTTAAACCAATCAACATCCCTGCGGTAGCTGCAATCGCTTTACCCCCCTTAAAACTTAAAAACGGTGAAAAGGCATGACCCAACACTGGCGAAATAGCGATTAATACCAACAGCAAACCATCAATATGAAATATATGTACCGCCAATCCAGCCGGGATTGCGCCTTTACTAATATCTAAGATCAATGCCACACCACCCCAGCCAATGCCCCTAGCACGTAAAACATTAAACGCGCCTGGATTGCCATCACCATATTGGCGGATGTCCACACCTAATCCATATTGTCCAATTAGTACTGCAAATGGGATCGCCCCAAGCATAAAACCAAATGGAATGAGTAAAAGTTCAATCATTGAGGATCGCTTTTCGATAATTCCACATACCTAATAACAATAAGATGCCCATTGATAAGCTGCCAACTAGTGCTGGTGCTGGTTGATTCCAGAAAATTGCTAATCCAATTGACTGCAAAAACCAGACTATGCTATACACAGTTAATAAAGGTGCTTCGGGTAACTCAAAGCGATAAGGACGTACTAACACAGTGACTACAGTACCTGTTAATAACCAACCCGCATAATTTGACCATGGAATACCAAAATATCCACCGGATGAATCCTTCCATATCCAGAAACCCCAATCAACCATTTGCGGATCAAGAAATAAATCCCAAGCGGTAATTGCTAGTGCGCTAACCAGGATATAGGCAATAATCCGCTTTCTTCCGGTAATTAATTGCGCGATTACCCACGCTGGAGGCAGCATCATAAACCACGCTAGGGGAATAAGAAGTGGCACATGTCCGATCTGTGGTTGCAGTACATCAGTATAATTGTAGTCGCCAAACGGAAATCCTGTCGTTGAACCAAGATATTCCATACCCCACGTAGATACCGCTACTAATAAGAAAATTATGGATGTTCGCCCCCAGCTTAGATGCGTTACCATGATAAAAAATACAGCCCCAAATTGCACTATCAGTGCCAATGTAACCGCTATTGGGATGATGTCTTGTCCGAATGACCATTTCATAATAGGTAAAGAAATCATTGCCAGCATCCATAGTAAGATCAGGCTGTACTGCATCCCTTGCTTGTTATTCCAGTTAATAAATCGGTTAATTGTTGTCATTTGCTGTTTAATAAGGTCTCCAAATCCCCATGGACTTCTAATCCGGCGCAACGCCCTGTGCCTTCAAATAAAGTATCACCGTTGCGGGTAGAAAATCGTACAAAAATTGATGAGTTCAGAGTTTCGTCAACTCGTTTGTGCATTGCTGTGCGGATGGGGGCTTTAAGTAAACCGCCAGATGTACGTTCTGATGTCATCTCAATTCGATATGAACGATCAACAACAGTCCAATAAACGTGTTCATCGGTAATCTCTAATCGTTCTATTTTTGCTCCAGTATAGGTTGTCATCCGATAAAGCAGTTTTTGATGATAGAAACCAAGTAAAAAACCACGAAACGTCCGCCCAACTGATGGAATCATAGCAACTGAGGCTGTCAAACAGGTGCCAACGGTATCAAAGTGGTTGGTTTGTTGCCAAATATAAGCCGATGGGAATGCTTGTCCCCAATCTTTTTCCAAATAACCACGTCCATTTGTGAAGTCAATTGTCTGTTTATTAACGGTTAGTTTGCCGCTAATGTGATGATCGAAGCTTAAGATACCATGATAGCATTCCATAAACGGTAACCATGCATACCATCCCATCACACCTGGTGATCGTAAGGTGACGGGCCATCCTTCACCGCCAAGAAAGCACAACTCCCCATTAATATGCAACTGATCGTCTGTAATTTTTAAGACGAGGCGATTTTGACTAAAGTAATTATCGCCGATCCAGACATTAAATGTCTCTTCATCAGCTCTGAATGCTTCAAACGGGAATTGATGATAAGTTGCTTCGCCAGTCATGCCGTTTAATATCTGGATAAAAGCATGGTCGCCTCCTGCTTGACCGATAAACACGCCAGGAATGATGGCATAACGGGCGGATTCATCTGCACTGATAACCTTAAAATACCATCCTTCAAAATATGGTGGTTTCTTACCATATCCATGGTAGATTTCTGGATGGAGCGTTTCAAAGATATAACGTTGCATGAGTCTTCCTTTGATAAGCTGATAAGCCTGGAAGCAGTGTAAACAGCCTGTATGAGAATTGAATAGGTAACGCCTTAAAAATAACCGAAATGATAGCTTTTGAAAGTCATCTCATGATAGAGTGCTTGGCATGGAAACAAAAAAATCGTCACGAATTTCACAATTCTATAAAAAAACTTTAGAGGAACGTTTAGCGATCATCCAAGATTGGTTGCCATCTGGTATAGATCTACCAATTGACGGTGGACTGACGCAAGAGCAGGCAAACAATATGATCGAAAACGTTATCGGGCGGTATAATTTGCCATTTGCTGTTGCGACTAATTTTCTCATCAATGGGCGGGATTATCTCATTCCGATGGTGATTGAAGAACCGTCTGTTGTGGCAGCTTGCAGCAATGCGGCGAAAATGTTCCGCGAGGGAGGCGGCTTTACCACTTCAAGCGATGAACCAGTTATGATCGGGCAAATTCAGGTGTTGGATGTGCCTGATATGGCTGCTGCGTTGCAGGCAATTGAGGTGAATAAAGCGCGTCTATTAACTGAAGCGGATAGCGTTGGTGGTAGCATTGTTAAGCGTGGAGGTGGCGCGCGGGATATTCAAACCCGTGTGTTTGAAAATACTCCTATCGGCACAATGCTAGTGATCCATCTATTAATTGATACCCGAGACGCGATGGGGGCAAACGCTATTAATACCGCTGTTGAACATCTTGCACCACATATTGAGGCGTTGACAGGCGGGCGAGTTAATTTAAGAATTTTGAGCAATTTGACAGATCAACGGAAAGCCCGCGCTGAGGGGATGATTCCAGCATCCTCGCTTGCAAGGGGGGATTTTTCCGGTGCGGATGTCGTCCGTGCAATTGTTGAGGCAGGAGTTTTTGCGGAAGTTGATCCATACCGTGCTGCTACCCATAATAAGGGAGTGATGAACGGAATTGATGCGGTGGTCATAGCAACTGGCAATGACTGGCGTGCAGTGGAAGCCGGTGCTCATGCTTATGCTGCACGCCATGGGGGCTATAGTAGTATGACCCGCTGGTGGCAGGATGATGATGATAATTTGCGAGGGGCTATTGAAATACCACTGTCTGTTGGTATCGTGGGCGGGGCAACTCGTGTGCATCCGATGGCGCAATTAGCTCTGCAAATTTTGGGGGTACAATCTGCGCAAGAACTTGCTGAAGTGATCGCGGCAGTTGGTTTGGCACAAAACCTTGCTGCAATCCGTGCTTTAGCAACGGAGGGAATACAACATGGGCACATGCGAATGCACGCCCGTCAGCTGGCTCTTGCAGCGGGTGCTAGTGTTGAGCTTGTACCGCATATCGTCCAGCAAATGATTGATGAAAATAATATTCGCCTAGAACGCGCGAAGGAACTACTTAAGGAAAGGATGAATAAATGAACAATTCGTGGCTAATGCGACCTGATCGCCAAGTTGGAATTGTTGGATATGGTGCGTATGTTCCGCGTTATCGTCTGCCAGGGGCAGAAGTCTCTCGAATTTGGACAAACGGCTTAGGCGGTAGTCCTATTAAAGAGAAAGCCGTCGCTGGGCTAGATGAAGACGTGACAACGATGTCAATCGAGGCTGCCCGCAATGCGCTCGCACGTGCCCAAATTGACCCTCGTGATATCCGTGCTGTTTGGGTTGGTAGCGAAAGCCACCCTTATGCTGTCAAACCGACTAGTACCATTGTTGCAGAAAGTATCGGTACATCTCCAAATATTCAAGCCGCTGATTGGGAATTTGCTTGTAAAGCTGGCACAGAAGCGGTTCAGGCAGCCATTGGTATCGTTGGGAGTGGCATGGGGGGATACGCCCTCAGTATTGGTATGGATACAGCACAAGGTCGTCCAGGTGATGCCCTAGAATACACAGCCGCATCCGGCGGAGCGGCATTTATTTTAGGTCCAGCGGAACACGCCGTTGCTGTTTATCAGGGTAGCTATAGCTTTGTAACAGATACACCGGATTTTTGGCGGCGGTCTGGTGAGGTCTATCCTTCTCATGGTGATCGTTTTACGGGTGAACCTGCCTATTTTAACCATGTGATGACGGCGGCTAAAACGATGATGGAAATGATGAATACTACACCAACTGATTATACTTATGCGGTATTTCATCAACCGAACGTTAAATTCCCCAGCCGTGCTGGGCAGTTATTAGGGTTTACGTCGGAGCAGATCGGAACAGGATTGTTAGCGAATGAAATTGGCAATGTCTATTCTGGCTCATGCATGATTGGACTAACAGCGATCCTTGATGTAGCGCAACCTGGTGATCGAATTTTGATGGTGAGTTATGGTAGTGGGGCAGGGTCAGATGCGTTTGACATTTTAGTGACAGACCGTATTTCACAGGTGCAAAATCTTGCTCCAAAAACACGCGATTATATTGCACGGCGTACACAAATTGATTACGCAACCTATTGTCGTTTCCGGGATAAATTGAAGGATTAAGATAAGATGCGGGAAGTAGCGATTATTGGTGTTGGCATGACCCCGGTGGGTGAGCATTGGGATCAGGGATTGCGGATGTTGGCGGCTCAGGCGGCGCATGAAGCTCTGACGGATGCTGCCACAAAGGCAATTGATGCATTGTATGTGGCAAATGCCTATGGCACGACGTTTAGTAGCCAATCACATCTGGGTGGTTTAGTTGCTGATTATATTGGATTAAAAGGCATTGAAGCGATAACAATTGAAGCGGCAGAAGCATCCGGTGCCGCAGCACTCCGCGCGGCGTGTTTGGCAGTTAAATCTGGCGAGGTACAGACCGCGTTAGTTATTGGTGTCGAAAAATCCACCGATTGTATTGGATCTGCCCAAACTCAAGCACGTACTGTTAGCTTGGATGCGGATTTTGAGGCAATTCATGGTGCGACCTTGCCCGCTTTAGCTGCACTTCTTATGCGTCGTTATATGCATGAGTTCCAGGTTGGGCTAGATGCTTTTGAAGCGTTTAGTATCAATGCTCATGCAAACGGTAAGCGTAATCCTTATGCCATGTTTCGTAATACGATCAAACCTGGTGCATTTTCCAAAGCACCAATGGTAGCTGATCCGGTTAACCTTTTTGATAGCGCGCCAGATGCCGATGGGGCAGCGGCAGTGATTGTCACTTCTGCTGAGCGTGCCGCAGACCTTGTTGCACAGCCTGTTCTGATTGCTGGTAGTGCGGCGGCGACTGATGCATTTACTCTACAAGATCGTGCAGATTTATTGCATCTGGATGCTGTGGCAATCTCAACCCAAAAAGCCTTAGCACAAGCCGGTTTAACAGTTGATGATGTTGATTTCTTTGAACTGCATGACGCTTTTACAATCCTCAGTACATTGTCACTAGAAGCCGCTGGATTTGCTGAGCGTGGAACAGGCTGGCAACTGGCAGATGGCAGCAAACTACCTCTCTGTACTTTTGGCGGGCTAAAGAGTCGTGGAAACCCTGCCGGTGCAACTGGTGTTTATCAAGCGGTTGAAGCTGTTTTACAATTGCGTGGTAAAGCAGGTGAGAATCAGATAAATAATCCAAGAGTTGCACTCATCCAGAACTTAAGTGGTCTCGCAAGCACCGCTGTGACCCATGTTCTGACAATTTCTGAGAGCCTTTGATAGTTCTTGCGAGAGTTTTTGAGAGTATAACCCACTTATAATCTGACTAGATTGTTCAAATTTGCACAGGAGCGTTGAGTTATGCAAATTTCACGTCACTGGCGTATGAATGCACAGCGGTATCGTTTGGAAGGTGTTCGTTATGAAAATGGTGAAACAAGCCTCCAGGCGCGTCCGTCGGTGGAAACATCCGATATCAAAGACAACGACACAGAGCAACTCGTTGTTGTTGATGCTAAAAAGACAGCAGCATAAGAGAGTGTCATGATGACAGATATGCCAAAGCCAGTTGAAGTACGTAAAGAGGCGTTTACTTTTTCTGGCATGGGTGAGGTATACAGCTTTACCGTGGTGCAAGATGCACCGGAATCATTTACTGAGCAAGCCCCTTATATATTAGCGTTGGTCAAGTTAGATGAAGGTCCAATGCTTACAGCTCAGATTACTGATCTAGGGGATGATCCACTTCAAATTGGTGATCGTGTGGAGATGGTCACACGTAAGTTGACCACAGAAGGTAAAAAGGGCATGATTGTTTATGGCTATAAATTCCGTAAAGTGATGCCTCGCTCATAACTGTTTGATAAATTCACAAAAAAAAGACCGCTCACCAAAGAAGCGGTCTTTTAATTAGACACTTAAGTGCGTTGAGCACCGCAGGTGCGAAACAGAAAACCGCCCGCTATGCGGGTGGAGAAGCAGTTTCTTATAGAAAAATGAAAACACTCC
>RFHA01000202.1 GCA_003696565.1 Chloroflexota bacterium | reverse complement strand
GTCCGGCGACATCGCGTAGAAAACGTGGTTGCCAGACGAATAGATGTATTCTGATGTCGACTAAAGCGGCTTCAGTGTCTTGATGTGCGTCTTAAACGGTAAATTCACGTCGATTTCCTATCCGATCTCTACGATCTCTTCAGATTTGATGCACAGAGTCTCCACTACACCACTAATTTTTGAGGCAAAGACTTTAAGTAATATCTGAGATAATGCTTCATCTCTAGCGGCACGATGTTAGTGCCCTCACTAACTCCCAAAGCCAGTAAAAAATACAGCAACATCATCAGCAACAAATTCTCACTCCCACTGGTACATAAATTTGGGGCTGGACATTACACCCAGCGTGTTGAGAATTTCAAGCTGTGCTAAACGAGCCGTTTCACTCTCACCTTCTGCCATCTGAAGTAATTCTATCAGCGTACCTTGTGTATCTGGAGCACTAACCTGTTGAGCGAACGGTGCTGGTTTGCTAAGAGACTGAAGAATATCATTTTTCGGTGTCTGATTAGCAATGATCTGATCATGGTAACGCAGTATATCTGTGACAGCATTTACCCGATAGTTTGCAGTCTGAGCATCAATATAAGTGAAAAGCTGTGGTTTACCACGATCCTCCATTTCATCGGTCAATTCATCTCGCCGTGTTGAAAAGCGAGAATCAGAAAGGCTCAACCCAGATTGGGTAACATCATAGAGTGTTTGTCCAGGCAAGAATGGCGCGATCTGAAGCGACTGAACATCTGATACAACACTATTCTTGACAGCAGCTAGCTCACGATCAACGCAATCAGTCAAAGTACGATTAATGTATTGTCCAGCAGTTTGGAGCAGTTCCTGGGTCTTTTGAAGATCACCAACTGCTACTGACTGTCGAATAAGATACTAATAGTATCCTAGGTTGTCCCGTTCCTGCTTCTGGAACGCCCATTGTTGACCATTTTCATCAACATAGGCAACCTCTGTGCGATACTGATCAGCTCGCTCATAATGCATATTGCCCAACTCCCAGAATAAATCCTGCCATTCCTGCGGTAAATCTTCAATTGTGCTACCAGCAGAAAGCATCAAACCTTCAGATACCATCATCGATTCAGCTACTAACCGAGCTTGTGCCTCTTCCCACAGCCGCACACGATCCGCATAGCCCGACACCAGATCGTAATACATCTGCTTACGATCCGAGATCGCTGCATCGACATAGGCGATGGTCTCCGCCGCCTCTCGCAGTGAAGCGTTCTCCGCCTGCTTCGCGTCATCCCGCTGTGCCTGATCCGCCACCTGTTGCGCCAAAGCCGCTTCCGCTGTGGCCCGCTGACTTGCCTGTTCCGCCTGCCGCTGACGGGCAGATGCTGTTGTTGTCACCACACCCGCTGCCACCGTCGCCAGTGCACCGAGTGCCGCTAATGCACCCGGCAGAGCATCCGTACCGACAGGAGGGGCACTTTTCTCAACGGCACGAACGTCAATAGAACGGGGTAAGGGGGTGATAGCCGCATCTTCCCAAATCACAGGTGACCGCATCACGCGCGGAGCATTATCCTGTGATTGAACAGGTAATCGTGAGATACCCGGTATGACGACGGGTTGATCTTCCCATAGCTCTACCCCTAGACGAACTTCACCCAATACTGGCGGGGTCAGCACTACTGGATTAACCTGTGGTTGGTTATCCGCCCATAGTTCGACACCGGGCGGAACAATCACCGTCTGATTCGGCAGCGGGGTTACTGCTGGGAGCAGCGTTTCCGGCGTTTCATCCACCCAGAAGATGGGTGGCTCGCCACCACTGATCGGCGGTGTGCCACTTTCATCCGGCGAATCTGCTGGCACAATTGCCGCACCAGTTGTGCAGTCACGGGTGATACGCGCCTCATTCCCAGCAGCATCCACCACCACCAAGCGAATTTCAATGCCATCAATTGGATAGCTCACGCTGAAGGTATCCGTCCGACCTGAATAGACATCAGAAGCGGTCACTGTACCATCTACACTTAATTCAACTCGCATCACACCAGACAGACTGTCACTGATCTGAGCCTGGATGCTGCCACCACAGGTCACCTCCACATCCTGGATGATCGGCGCAGTACGATCCACACCCAGTTCCACCGTCTGCGAGGCGGTGCTGTTCCCAGCAAAGTCACGGGTGCTGTAGACAATCGTGTGCCAGCCTTCGGCGTTGATCTGGAATGCGCTGCCGTAAGCACTCTCACTGCCATTAATCCACAGGGTGCTGCCTGCAACCCCGCTCATGCTGTCCGTGCGGCTTATCCGCAGGATGGGTGGCGTGCGATACCAGTTCCCGCTGCCTGTTTCACCATCAATCTGAAGCTCGCCAAACGGCTGCAGATGATCGACATAGATTGTGACCGGATCACCAGTCTGCACGTTATTCGCGCCATCCATTACCCTGAAGCTGACCGTGTGCTCGCCTTCTGTGGTGATTGTCACCGGTGCGGTGTACGGCTGCTCAACCCCATCAATTACCAGCACCATCTCGCTTATCCCGCTGGTGGAGTCGGTATTCAGCAGACTGACAACCGGCTGACTCACCAGCCAACCGTTTTCGCCCTGCACCGCGCTGATCGCCAGTTGCATCTGGGGCGGGGTCTGATCAATGCCAATCGTCGCGCTCTGGGAGTTGATGTTGCCTGCCTGATCGCGGCTCACCACATCAACGGTGTGCAAGCCATCCACACTCAGGGTAAAGGGGGCAGTGTAAGGCTGCCAGGTCGCGCCGCCATCCACGCTGTAGACCGTGCCATCCAGCCCGCTGGTGGCATCCGCCGCGTTAATCGTCACCGTCACCGGTGCCGTCCACCATCCGCTGGAGACATCCACCGGACGATCCGTGCTCAGGCTGAGGGTAGGCGGTGTCGCATCCAGGCGGATCACTACGCCATCAAATACCGTTAGACCTGCCACATCAACGACCTGAGCATCCACATCATACACACCATCCACACCGATGGTGATGGGTGCGGCATAGGTGATCCATCCGCCACCATTGAGTGCGTAATCGACCTGATCCACCCCGCTGATGGCATCTGCTGCGTTGACTGTCACGCTCACTGGCGCAGTCCACCAGCCAGTTGGTGCATCCGGTGACCGATCCGGCGACAGGCTCAGTGTGGGGGGCGATTTGTCGATCTGAATAATACGGTTCTGAGCAGGCTCAACATGATAGCCATCCGTCGCGCTTACAGCTAAATTATTTATGCCCTCGGTATTCACACTGAATGGTGCACTATATAAATGGTTACTGCCGTTAAGTGAATAATCCGTCTGAGATACACCAAGACACCCACTGTCAGTTGAAATGAGTGCCACACTCACATCGCTGGTATACCAGCCATTTGCACCACTGATACCAACCATATCGATACTTGTGGTAGGAGCTGCTGTATCATGACGCACAGCAGGTGTCCAGTTCGTCCAGCCGCTGCTGCCATAAGCATCGCTTGATTGTGCGCGGAAGGTGTAGTTCACCCCGTTCATCAGACCAGTGAAGGTGTAGCTCGTACTACCACCAATGTTTACCACACCACCGGGGTTGATCTCGATCTCATGTGTTGTTCCGCCTTGTGGCACAATGGTCACGGTACGTGAATCACCCACCAAACAGACCTGTCCAGCATTGATGGCGGGTTTATCCGGCGGCAATGGCGAACCAGAGCATCAGTATTGCACAACCGGTGAATTGATATCCCCATCCAGATGACCAGCCGCAAGATCCGGTTGCTCTGGCGGGCAGACATGGGGGCAGGTTGATTCATAGATGTTGCCAAGATAGACATAATTCAGAGGATCACTGATGTTGTAATGCGAAACACCACACCCACCTGATGTTGTCTGGGCGTGTGTCACTGGTGAGTGAAAGGGGTAATAAAGGCCACAAGCGCAAAAACAATCAATAGTATTGCTGACAAACGCCCCATAGTAATCCTCCTGGAAGATTCTGCGTTACATTTAATATCAAATAAAAATATAATTTTAGACAAGAATTATTATAGACGTAAATAGTAAATAGTAATTTGTTTAAAAACTGTAATATTATTTAACTATTACATACGGTTAAATAGTTCTGCATAAGATCATCTTATAACCTGCTAGAAGGCAACAAGCCCCCGGTTTAGTGGAGTTGTATTTTTACTATCGTTGAGCGTAGTAGATGCTGTTGACAGTAAAAATTACACGATCACATCGGCAATTTCCTAAATCAACAATACAAAATCATGAATAATGTTCAGAATTGCCATGTGATACTCAGATCATATACCTTTACCTCCGATGAAATCATTGATCCAGCTACGTACTGCCTGATGCCCTGCTTCCAGATAAAAGTCGTTCACATCCTTGCCTTGAGGCACCTGAATAAGCTGTGATGCCTGTGATAATCCCGCGATCTGCTCAGCAGCCCCCTGCCCCGCCTGGTCATCATCCATCCGGATCAGGATACTGGGTGCGGTCATGAATTTAGGGAACCAGCGTGGATTGATGCGTTTGTTGGCCGCGCTTCCGATAGCGACAGCTGAAATGCGACCTTCTCCAGCTTGCTGCGCGATCAAGGCATCAAACTCCCCCTCGGTAATCATGATGGGCAAACCAGGCTTGATTGCATCTCCCATATAGAGACTACCTTTGATGTTTCCACCGGCGACCTGATGATACCGCTGCTGCCCGGCTGCTCGTCTGACCTTAATCCCCCAGATCGCGCCACCATAGGTCATCCACGGAATCGTGATACCACATGGAACCTTCAACCCTTCGATAATCTTCCACTCGCGATAATCACCCGGGATATAACCAAGCCCGGCATCAACGATAGTTCCTTCGCTTAGACCACGCTGTTTCCTCAGATAGTCCCAGGCACGTTTACCCTCTTTTCCCCAAAGAATGTTCATCGCTATATATGCCACTTCGCGGGCTGCTTGCTGCCATTTCTCGCTTGGAGGTTCAGATACCGGTTGACCCTGTATCTTCGGCTGTGAAGAACGACGTGGCTGATCCAGTTGCGGCAAGTCCCCTACTGACAATCGCTCACATGCTTCTTGAAACGACAGTCCACGATACTCCTGCAACCATGAAATCGCATCGCCCCCATGACCACATTTGCCAAAGCAGTACCAGTGATCTTCATACACTGCCAACGAATAACCCTTTTCTTCATTATGGAGCGGGCACTTGTACATACTGTATTTGCTGTTCCGATACTTTGGTCTGCCCAAATCACGCTCAATTAAAACCCGGCAGTCCACTCGATCTTTAATACGTGCAACATCAATCATCATTTTCATTTATATCCTTATTGTTTCATTATCAGTTTCGGTTCATTGTTTCATGTTTCACACCCTAAAGGTGTGTGAAACACATGAAACTTGAAACTTGAACAATTCCACATGTTTCATTTTTGGAAATGAAACCAAATGAAACACATGAAACTTTGATTATTTTGTGTCGGTCTGTAACTGTTTTAATAGTTCCCGACCAGCTTCTGTAATGAATACAGGTTCCCCTCTTTCACCTGTCTTGATAAGGTTTTGTCTCGATAGACGCTGCATATTGCGCCAGAGTGTCGCTTTTGAAATATCCGTTGCTTCTTGCAAAGACCGTGTGGTTAATCCATTTTCGAAATCTGCTAGTGTTTCTAAAATCGTCTGCTGATGGCGTGAAATTTTTGGTTTCTTAGGATCATCAACTACGTTTTTTTCTGAAACCATAACCGCACTGTAAAGCTGTTCATCAGTATCTGGATCAAGACGTGTTGCAAATTTCACCAGGCGATAGTACCGATCTGGAGAGGGTTCACTATCACGTTGTTTATCTGAACGCAAAATGATCCGGTCATCATCCTGAATGAGATAATACATATTTGCAACATTGCCACGTAAGGCACTGCTACCCCTAAAAGATTTGCCGTCTTTGGTGGTGTGATGAATTAACAACACAGCGCATCCTAAGCGATCAATCAGCATTGTCCGAATACGATTCAAGACAGGTTGCATATCCTTGCTGCTGTTCTCATCAATGCCAGGGGTGCAGGCAGCAAATGTATCAATGGCGATGACACGCGGCTTCAAGTCTTTGATCTGCTCATATAGCCCCTCAACGGCAATGTCACTGGTCAAGTCTAAGGGATTTCTATAAAAACCGAAGTTATCGCTGAATTTTTTTGTATGTGGGATACCTTGTGTTTCCCGAAATTTCATTAAAGCATATAGACGTTCTGGATTTATGCCTTCAGCAGCGATGTAAAGGACTGGCATGTTATCAGCTAAATCCGCTAGCTTGCGGAGTGTCCAGAAGCTTTTACCTGAACCCGGCTGCCCGATAACGGCAGTTATTTCTCCAGCTTGTATGATTTTTTCTTTGTCCATGTATTTAATCCGTTTTTCGTGTAAAATAGTGTCAAATTTACAGACGGTACTGCTTGCTTGTGATTTTTGCAACAAATCGAACGCAGCTTGTGTTCCTTGTTGCTGATTTGCTTTGTATAAATTCATGAGCAAGTCTGTACTGCCATTTGTGCGACTAGTATCGGGTGGTGCGACCTTAGCTTGAGTTGTAACTTGCTGAATGTAGGCTTCAACATAGTCATGGTCGTCTTCTTCATGAGGGGGAGCTGCCTTGGGATCAATCATCATAATCTGCTCCACTAAGGCTTGATTTTTTATCACCATGTCATAA
Organism: Chloroflexota bacterium; assembly: GCA_003696565.1. Taxonomy (GTDB): domain Bacteria; phylum Chloroflexota; class Anaerolineae; order Aggregatilineales; family Phototrophicaceae; genus DAOTWY01. Next base: position 31,084 of record RFHA01000202.1, on the reverse strand, counting down.
AGTTTTTGCCAACCATCTGGATTGTTCATCGGATCAAGTGCGTCGATTAACACCCGTGCGAGTGGACTCAATTGTATCTCCTCTGGCAAATCCATCTTGCAGAATATCCGTCTAAAAGCGTATGCGTCTTCACGTGAGATTTTCATAATATTACTCCTTTTATATAAGCTAGATAAGCTTGTTTTTGCCTCTTAAACAATAGAAAGGTAAATGTAGTGGGAGCGAACCACATAGATTTGTAGCCTAGATAACCAACTAGATGAAAAATTTTTCAAACGGTGATATACTGAGACCGCGATTAGAACAGGGGTTTCAGCCCTGCTCTGTCGTGGTTACCCAGGCTGATCTGCGACTGGTTTGTTAGGCGATGGCGTAGATTGGCTTGGTTCCACATTCTTTGGACTACCGCCTTGTTGCATCCCACTTCCTCCTTACTGTGATATGTCGGACTCATCTAAAGCGAACAAATGGTCTAGAAGACTATCGTATCACAAAAATGAAATATTGGAGCGTCGGGCAGCGTCATGTTGGAAAATTCCTACCGAGATCAGACACCGTTTTAAGGGGCTTTAACTTGCAAACCGAAACTAAATCCGCTATCCTATAGACAAAGCAAACTTAGTCCGGGGTTTTATCAAAGACCGCCCCGGCGGTGATTTGGTAAAAGCTCTCTGATTTGGTTGAATTTAACAGAGAGCTTCGCTGATTCTAGGCACAGTGACGTTTTGTTCGGGTGACAAATCCGTGCCGACTACCCGTAAACTCCCCTACTCTATCAATCCAATACCATAAGTCTCCTTTGCGCAAATCGCTAGCAATCTTTGCTATAGACATAGTTTACCAAAAATGTGAGACAATGCCAACTTAGCTACTCGGTTTTCTTCTTTTTCTTCTTGCCACGCTTGGGCAAATCAAGACGTTTTGCCTGCTTTGAGTATTCTTTTACCTCTTCGACATTCACAACCCGGACCGCTCCAGTACCGATGCGATAGCAGGTGATCTTTCCCGTTTCTGCCCAATAACGCACGGTTGAGTGATCGCGGTTCACGATTTCACCCGCTTCTTTTATGGTGACCCATCCCTCAAATGGGTTGTCAAATACCTCTGTCATCGTACTTGGCATCATTGTACTCTCTAACTGTTTTCCTGTTACACCACAAGAATACCACAACTTCACACTCTATGGGAAAGTCGAGGCAGTGATATTCTTGAACAAATCAACTGAAGTAGGTTTCTATCACAGCCCCATATACAAGTAATCCGATAATAATGAATTGGATGATGCAAAGCACAAAAATAAGAGAATGCATCTCTTGATGATGAAATTCCCCCCATGACTGCATTACTTTTCCCTATTCCCACTGTACCTTGTACATCAACGACATTCACATACACTTTCACGCGAATTTGCCTTCTAGTATTGCGGTTAATGATCCCGAAGACTAAGTTCCGTACTTGGTTACGGATCATATTGATGCTTTCGAAGAAATCTTTGTAAGTAGCGAAGACGGTGTACGCAGAGAGCAATACCCCGAATAAAACGGTGATGCTGCCAGGGGATGTTTCAATGATTTCAACAGTGAAATCACGACTAGACATGTTACCCAATTCTCGTAAAAGCCCTCTTGTGATTTCTTCAGTCAGTGGTATCTGATATTCATTGAGAAGAAGTTCGTTTTCCTGATCTATCCCAGTTATGAGTAGTTCAAACGTGATACGAGGATTTTCGATACTTGGTGTAGGTTGACGACGAAATCTATTGACCATGATCAGACCAAACCTTTCTGTTTATTATATGATTTAGAAGTATTTGCCGACAAATCACAACGGTGCGGTAAATTGTGCCAACAGGTCTACTGCCACATTAAATGCCACTATTTAGCCACTTTTTGGCTCTTCGAGAGGCTAATTTGCCAAAAATAACAATATTTTGAACCTCAAAGACCTATAGAAGCCCGTTAAAAATTCGGCAGTGGAAATCCTATTTGCCACAATGACACAATTCAGCTTTCTGTCATTTGCACTGTCACAATTCAATCAACTTGTTCGTCTTCACGACTGTATTGGTAAACGGCGATGATGGTATCCATGTCAAAGAGGAACCCGGTACCCTGCTTCCCCTCATAGGTTCCGCATGGCTCCAGTTCCAGCTTTTTACGTCGATAGTCAAAAGCATTGGGTGTAATCCCCAGGTAGCTTGCAGCCTGGTAACGTGTCATCGGATAGCGTTTAGGTTTTGGTAGCCCGACCTCGGTTGCCTGTTTGGTGGCACGCTTTTTCTCACGTTTTTGCGCTTGTAGATCGCGATTACAGTCTTTGCAGACATGCTGGCGGTGTCCCTTGCCGCTGAATTTTTCGTTGGCTCAGGAACGACAACATACCCGACAGTAGTGTCTCTGTTGTTTCTTTTTGCTCATTGCCCCCTACCCTAATCATCCTCGTCTTCGTCCTTTTCCTGCATCATCTCTATGCGAAGTTCCAGGCGTGCTATCTGCCTATTAAGCTCAATGATTTCGTCACGAAGCTTTTCTTCACGATCACGGGCCTTCGTTTGCTCTTCCTCACGCACCTCATCTAAACGCTTCCGCAGATAGTCAATCTCATCTTCGGCATCAGACAAAGACTTTGCGAGCATGTCGATTTGTTGCCTTAGCATGATAGCATCTGCAAAGCTCTCGGCAGCCGTCACTGGCTGAACCAGCGCAGCAGAGGCAGGCAGTTCAGTGTCGAGCTTGCCATCTCGCAAGTAGTTAGCCACATCATCCCAAGAGTTAAAGCGCGTCTTTTGTCGAGCAATCGTATTCAAGACATATAGGTCTTGTTGGGTGTACTCACGCTGCTTTGCATTGGCATAAGCCCCTTCTCTTTTGGCTAGATCGGATAAGAACTCTTGGAACTCTGGCTGATCAGTCCAGTTACGAATTGAACTGATACTAACTCCAAGAGCTGTAGCAACATCTCCGGGTTTATAGGTTTTCATCTCTATTCCTTATAGATTTTTCTTTACAAGATAAAGGTTATTTGCTACATTATACCTGTAAATCCCAAGTAGAGTTATCTTGTATAGGTTCGGTTTTTAAGCAATTAGGGGTTTTTTGCCCACCCTATATATATATAACCACATATATAAAATGGTTTTAGCCCGATTTCCGTCCAGAAAGCCAGTTTTGACCATCCGATGAGCAGCAGAAAGAGACGCAAAATGATCCGATATAAACCGAATAAAACCCTGGTTCCACTCACTCCCGCCGACATGAATGAGGCTGAATTTCAGTGGGAATTAGACCCCACAATCATCAGCTGGGACGGCGGCAATGGCACATCTAGTGCATGGCACTTAGTCGATGGTGAGTTACATTATTTTATGCTTCCTAACGTCCGTGTGCCAGTCACTGGCTATTCCATGAACGGCGATGTGACCACCATCGGGCTGAATGAAATGGTCTACGCCGATGTCGCGGCAGGGCGGTTTGCCATCGGCGATAACGTGTGGGAACAGAGTAAATACCCACCGGAAACCTTCGTCAATTCCGAGGAACGCTACGGCTCAGAGATCCACGTTTTTATGCTATTGTGCCTGCTAGCAGCTCTCAACGCCCCGGAAAACACACCGCTGACGATTGTCACCTCCGCGCCTCCTGGATTGGTCAACAGCGTCGCCAAGACGATCAAACAAAACCTCCGCTACGGTGAGGCAAAGGACAAATCAGGCACTTGGACGATCCAGATGAGCTACGATAAAAAACCGCGTACCTTCATCATCGGCAAGGTAATTGTGGTGCCGGAAGGGGTGGGAGCGTTTAGTGCGTATGCCTACGATGCCAACGGTAATGACGTGCTGATCCCATCCTCGGATGGTCGTGACGACTTACTGACGGGGCAGGTGCATATCCACGATGCCGGGCATGGGACGTATGACACTTACGTGGTTCGCAACGGCAAACTAGACGCGGAAAGCATGGCATTTGCCACCGATCGGGATGCAGGTGTGCTGCGTCAGATGATCGAGCCGGTGATGGATTACATCCGCGATCAATTCGCCAAAGCAGGGGAAACGGCACCGCGTATGAAGCCGGTACAAGTAGATGCCTGGCTACGAGATTGGTCACTGGGCAAGATGAAACCAACCCATGCGCGGGTCAAATTGAATGGACGCATTCTAGATTTACAAGCGATTTTTGAGCTGGTGAGTGCTCGTTACGCCCGCTATATCATCGAGGAGAAGCTAGAGCGCAGCTTCCAACAAGGTGCAGATACAATTCTGCTAGCAGGAGGCGGTTGGGTTTATGTGCTGCCACAAATCCTGAAGCAGTATCCCAATAAAAACATTCTGTACCCGGATATGGTGCCGCATCTGAAAGGGATTCCGCTGTGGGAATTGAATGCCTACGGTGCGCTGCCAATGAGTGCTAGCAATAAGAAGGTTCACAAGAAAGTGACACGCTAATGGCAGTCCGAAAGTATCAAAAACCACCAAACGGGCAGGCACAGTCGGGATCATATTTGCTGGTGTTTGATCTTGATGATGAGGCACAGGCAAAAGCGTGGGAAGTCGCGCAGCAGCTAGCTAGCCAGCGGAAGCTGAAGCATGTCCTGGTGGGGATGTTGCTGGCGGTGCATACGGTGCAGGAGCAGACAGGGAAGGCACTCGATCTACTGCAATTCATGGCATCGTTCATCACTGGATTGATTAACGGTGGGGGAGGTGGCTACGGTCACATGCAGATTACCGAGGCGACCGCACCAGAAGAACTACCGAGCATGTTCGCCGGAACGGACGATCATGCTGATCCAACTGAGGCACGAGAGAACTTCAGCGCCGGGATGGGTGACTTGTTCGGAGACGATGACGACCTATGGGACGATGAATGATGAACAACCGCTGCAGGCAGGTACAGTCGATATGGACAGTCTGCTGGTGGCATTGGAGGACATCCGCGCGGGACTGACTGATGAGGAATTTGCTGAAATCGAGCGAGCAATGAACGCAGCATACGTCGAGCCACCCGACCCAAATTCATAACCTCAACCCTTCAAAAAGCCAAACGAAACTATAACAGCAGACACCTTTACAGGTATTTGTTTTTTGTAATACAATAAAGAGCGTGTCAGAACAATAGTTCTTATTTTAATTTCAAATTTACTATCAGAACGACGTGTATAAGGTCATTGCTGTGACGCAACATCAGATCGTGATTCTCGATAACCAGACGCTCTCACGCAACGGCTTGAGGGTACTGGCACAACAGACCGGGGTTCCGGCAGGGCAGGTGCATGACTTCGCGGAACCGGAGGCATTGGAGGCGTATCTGTCGCAGTCATGTGCCCGTGTGTTGCTGTTATCGGATCAGCTTCCGGCAGGGGGGAACATTGTCCGCTTGGTACGGACGCTGCATCAGCGCCATCCCGGATTGGCAGTGGTGGTGGTGGGCAGCCGCCTGAACACGGCGTATATCGGTGCACTCTTCGCAGGTGGTGCCAGCGGCTATATCTACCATAAGAGCAAGCTGGAGCAGACCATCCCGGCGGCGATCCGCAGCGCGATCAATGGTGAAACCTTTCTTTCCCCGGAAGCCGCCGCGCTGCCGTACCACCAGCGCGAGATAGATGGCTTAGGCGAGCGCGATCTGGAAGTGCTAGCACGCCTAGCGGCAGGGGAGTCGGTGAAGGACATCGCCCGAGCACTGGGTGTAACGCGGCGGGTGGTTTATCACGTTCGCACACGCATCAAGAAATACCTCGGTGTCACCACTAATGAGCAGATCATCCCCGCCGCTTTGGAAAACGGTTTGCTGACCGAATAACCTACGCTTTTCCCGCAGTCCATTCGGGCTGTTTTCATAGAAACTGAAAAATCGACAACCTGCATGTCGAAATTGACAGCCTCGATGTCAAAATTGGCAGCCAACCTGCATGTCAATCATGCTAATCTGACTATTGATGTGTCAGAAAGCAGAAGGACGAGACATGACAGTTCGATTGGTAATCGCGGATGCTGTCGACCTGATTCGAGTTGGGATGTGTGCAGTGCTAACGGCGCGACCAGAATATAAAGTAGAAGCCAGTGTGGGCACGCTGGCGGACTTGATGGGTTCAGTAGCGTCAAAGCCGCATGTGGCGGTGATCGATGAACGGCTTGATCCGGATGCCGACATCCTGCACATCGTAGAGCAGGTGAGGGAGGTTGCCCCGCAGACACGGCTGCTGGTGAGCGGTTATCTGCGGGATGGGTTACTGATCCGCGATCTGTTTGCGTTGGGCTGTCAGGGTTATCTGTACAAGGGTGATAAACTATCAACTGCACTGCCGTGCGCGATTGATAACGCCCTGCGCGAGCGTCCCTTCCTGTCGGTGACGGCCAACACGGAGTATCTGATCGCCATGCAAACACCACAGCGGGACTGGCAGCTTGACTGCCAGGCGCGGCGTGTACTGCGACTGTTGGCACAGGGGCAGCATGTGGGACAGATCGCGCTGGACCTCGACCTGCCGCCACGCCGGGTGTACTGGATCCGTGAGAAACTGCGCGAGCGGTTCGGGGCGGTGACCAACGAGCACATGATCAGCCGCGCCGCCGCTGAAGGCTTCATCTTTCCCTCGTAGTAACAGTCAGGGGACTGAATTTTTCCCCGCCCGAATCCGATTTTTACAGCCCAGAACTGAAATTTTACAGTCCTCCAACCCCCGCGCTCTGCGATGATGGAGGGAGCAAATGACGAATGGGTCAGGGAGGCGTATGCGACAACGAACGATACTGTTGGGTTTGGGTGTGCTGGCACTCCTGCCCCTGCTGGTGGCCGGGGTGCTGCTGCATAGGGCGGACAGGGAAGACCCGGTGGCGGTGCTGCCGACGCTGTTCGTGCTGCCGTCGGAGCCCCCGACATTTACGCCAACACGAACCCTGACTGCTACTTACATGCCGACAGCCACGCTGACACCAACGGCGACGATCACATTCACCGCGACCGCAACTTTGACGCTGACACTTACGCCGACGCTGGCAACACGGGTGGTCGAGATCAGCGCGGTTATGCCGGGGGTCTATGTGCCCTCGACGGCGACACCCTTTCCGGTGGGCACGATCCTGCTGCCCGCGCCGCCACAGCCGGTCGAGCCGTTACCGGATGCGACGCACGAACCACCGCCCTACAGCGGCTGGTACAGCTTCGAGTCGGATCATCCACTGGTGCAGTACAGCACGCCCTGGCAGCCGCGCCAGATCGCCGATGCCAGCCAGGGACAGTACCACCGCAGCGAGAACACGATGAGTTACGTGACCTTTCCGTTTGAGGGTGAGGGGTTGCGGATTCGTTATGTGGCGGCTCGCAACATGGGCATGTTTGATGTGATCGTGGATGGGGAGGTGATCGACACGGTGGATGCCTATGCGGACGAGCTGCGCTTCCCCGGCACGCAGGTGTACTTTGTCGGACCGGGAGCACACACACTGACGATTCGCAGCAGCGGTCAGAAGAACAGCACCAGCGAGGGCTACGTGGTCGGTCTGGATGCCATTCAGGTGTTCAGAGGTTCAGCCAACACGCTCATCCTGCCGCCACCAGCGGAGAGCGTGACTCCCTCACCGGTGCCACAACCCGCCGCCGGGGTGGAACTGGTCGCGGCACCGCCGACCGTGCAGCCAACGACAACACCCATCGCGCCGGGACTGCTGACGATCTCGGTGGTGATTGCCTACGACGAGAACGGCAACCGCGATGTCGATCCAGCGGAAGGGGTGAGCGGGATTTCGGTGCGGGCGGTGGAGATCGGCACCAACCGTGTGATCGCTCAGTCCTTTACGGACAGCCAGGGCTACGCCCAGCTTCAGGTGGTGACATCGGCTGAGGTGCGGGTAGTCGTGCCCTATTTCGGTACAGTCTGGGGTGTGCCGCGCAGCCGAAGCGGTGGCGGTCAAGCCAGTTACACGCTGTTACTTGAACCGGGTAACCAGCCGGGCTTGATTCCTTAAAGATGTGAGGTGATATGAACAACCCCCAAGCTCTGCAAGAGGTGCAGCGCACGATGCTGCTGCACTTGATTGATGTGCTGGTGGCACCGGTGTTTATGTTTTTTGCCGTTCTTGCCTGCACAGGTACACCATTGACAGATACGCCAGTCTACATCTGTCCGACACCCGTGCCGCTGCCGACTTCAACGGTGCTGGCGGGCACACCGCAGCCGACACCGCGCCCGCAACCGACGCCTTATGTGATCCTGCCCCCGACGGACTTCTTCGTCGGGGATGCGGTGTTCATCGGCACGTCAGTCAGTGAGAACGGTGTGCGCTTCCGCCTGCAAAGTGTCGGATCGCAGCCCGCGTCACCAGATGGGAACGGTGAGCCGCGCAACGTTTACACATGGCAACTGGAAGTGAAGAACATCGGGACGGCGGACTACGAGGTGTTCCCCAGTGCCCAGATGTTCCTGAACGAGATCAGCACCGCTTATGGCGACCAGACTGGGGTGTGGTCTGCCACCCGTGAAGCGGCGGACGAAGCGGGTGTGCCCTTCGACGACGATGCCTACCGGCTGGACTCGGGTGAGACGCGGGTGTTTCGTTTCGCCGCTTATGGTCCGGTGGGACAGGCATCACGTTTCGCCTTCCAGCTTGACCCAACTGTGAGCGACGGGAGTGAGATAGTCACCTGGACTAACCAGAACAACCCGCATTGCGCGGGCGACATCAGGGATCCGTAGGGAGGAGATAACACGTGAATATCATCGGTGATTTGAAACGAGCCATCGACACGTTCTACTACAACATCGTGCTGAGCTTGGCAGAACTACACTGGAGCCTATTGCGTGGGTTAGTGCTGATGGGGCATACCATCGAAACGATCAACCAGTGGCTGATAGAGCGGGCATTCGCACCGCTCATCACACAGACCAATGCCAGCCTGAGCGTGGCGATCAGCTTCGCCTTTGTGATCGCGCTGTTGGTGCTGGGATTGACCTATATGCTGGCAGCGCTGGTGCGGCTGGAAGTGGTCAACTTTCGCAGCGCGGTGACGTGGTATATCGCGGGGGCGTTGTTCTTCGCGCTGGGTCCATCGTTGTATATTGGTATGAACGACTTCCGTATGTCAATCGCACAGGGTTTCTACGTGAGTACGTTACAGGGCTTACAGGACAACATGGGGACGACCTTCGGCTCGCTGGATCAGGTGCAGTCCACGGACTTGGCACTGGGTCCGCTGTGTGATTATCTAGGACCGTATCTACCGGGTGCGACCGGAGCGGGGACGATAGATGGGCTGGATGTGGCGCTGGCGTATCTGCGGGCGGATGGACCCGACGTGATGGGTTTCGCCTATCCGGTCTACTCGCCAGGTTGTCCTGTGCATCTGTTGCATCCTTTGAGCGGCAATTACGTCAGTGGTGTGCCGCAAGAGTGGTTTTTCGATGGCTCCTATTTTGATGTGAATGTATCACCATACTACTTTGATGATCTCAGTGACGGTGAACGCGCCTCAGCGATCTCAATGGGCACCGCGTCCCACGCGCGGATGCTGACCGCCTGGCCGCTGGTGATCTTCGGCGTGGTCGAGCAGATGGTGTACCTGCTGATCACGATTGCGATGGGCATCACTTTCCTTTCGTTCAGTATGGCGATCCTGTTCGCCTTCTTCAAGAAGACCGAGGTCATCGCGAAGTCGATCATCGACCAGTGGATCGAGTTGATCGTGCAGACAGTGGTGATCGCGATGGTGCAGTCGCTGGTGGTGGCCTTCTTCCTGGCGGGGACTGCGGCGGGTAACGGCATGGTTGTGCTGGGGGTTGGTCTAATCTGTCTGATCTTCATGCTGATCGTGCTGTGGTCGGGTGTGAAAGCGGTCTGGAACAGCCTGAACCGCCTGTTCAATGCCATGGGTCAGGCGACGGGTGGCGTGATGATTGCGCCCGGTACAGCGGCCACCGCAGCGGCAGGGGCAGGTGCGATGGCGGCGGGTGCGGCTGTCGGTATCGGATCGGGCGCATTGGCGGGGATGACTGCGCTGCGAAGTGGCGCGACGATGGCGCAGGCAGCGGGGGTCAGCATGGGCGGGTCGCGTACCCTGAGCGGTGCCGCTCGCACGTTGGCTTATCTTCCGGGGGTCCGCAACACCTCACTTGGTGATGCCGCTGAGCAGTTCACCGAGGGCAGCGTCACGCGCCAGGTGGCGGGCAATATCCCGCTGGTGGGACGTGCTGCCGGTCCAATTGTGGGCGCGAAGCTGCTGACCGACCGTGACCCGGACAACGCCGAGTACGACGAGCAGGGGCGCATGGTTGGTCGTCCGATGCTGGTGCCAGCGGTAGGCGAAGGGTTGGAGAACTGGACGGTGCCACGCGGCGCACGTCGCCGTCGGGTGGGCACGTTTACGCCCGTCGCACCGGTTCCGACACGGGATACCGAGGACAATCTGCAAGAAGAGCGTCGCCAGCAACGCAGCGACTACGCCTCCGAGATGCAGGGCGAGGAGATGGAACAGCATCTCTTGGATGTCATGCGAGCCAACACCGGTGTGACCTCGCCGCTGGGCGCGATGATGGAGGAGACCCATGAGGGCGATAGCAACCAGCTGGGGCAGGTGGCTTCACGTCTGGAAGCGGGAGCCGATTTGCTGGCACGTGCTGCCCAGATGCAGATGATGGTGGGGCAATTGCGTGTCGCCGGTGTGCCGGATGTCGCCGGGGTGATGGCTGATGTGGTCAGTCAGGTGCAGACCGAACGCGGCACACCGCCGAACAGCCAGAAACAAGCGGAAGCCTTTACCGCGACCACACCCCCAACGCAACCAGCGGGTATCGACGCGCTGGAAGTGGGGCGGCGCATGGCGCAGGTGATGGGGGTCACGCCACAGGCGGAGACGGGATCGCCAGTCCAATGTGATCTGGCACGCTTCGGACTGTTCGTGGATCAGGCGTTGCAAATGGGGCTATCACCGCAGCAGACCGAGCAGGTCGTGCGTGAGGTGCAGTCCTCGCCGGAGGGCAAACTGCGTCCCGAGACCCGCGAGGCGCTGGACAAGCAAGTCCAGACCGGGCAGAACGTGACCTGGATCAAGGCACGCGATCAGGTCGACAAACTGGAACACTCGGCGCGGATGCTGCCGCCGGAGATTACCGCCTATGGTGCTATGCCCGTCCCGGTGAACACGCCTGACACGCCGGGCAGCTCGCCAGCTGGAACACCCTCCGTGACGGTCAAGCCGGATGTGCGCGTCGATCCGACGGTACGGGTCAACGTCCAGCCTCCAGCAGTTAAGAACGATGAATACGATGCTGTCATGAAGAAACAGTCATCATTAGGCGGGCGTGGCAGCGTGATTGGAGGTGATAACGGATGATCGAACAGTTGACCTATCACAGTGTTGAAGAACTCGAACACCTGTCGCTGGAGGCGTTGCAGGCTTTGTGGGAGCTAGTGCCCACTGATCGCCAGAAAGCCTACCGTGCCGCCTATGATCGCGAAGTCCGCAACGCCGGAGCCATTGGTTCCGACCAACTGGAAGGGCGGGTGGCGGCGGAACTGCTCAATCGCTACCGCGAGTCGGCACTGGTGCCGGTGGGATCGCGCTGGGCACGCACGCCGCAGCGCGTGCAAAAAGCGGCACAGGAGAACGAATTACCGGAAACGGGCGAGGGTGCGACCACTGCCACGACAAGCAAGCCCTCACCGCAGTTGGTGGCAATTTTCAGTGCGTTGATCGTGATCTTGGTCGGTTTCCTGTTGTTTCGTGTGATCGGCGGTGGTGGTGGTGAGATTGCCCCGGAATTGACTGCTGAACCATCAGCAACCTCAACACCGGAGGTCAGCCCGACCCCCACACCCCTGGCGTTGGAAGCGCAGGATGATGTCATCACGGGCGGCGACTCGGAACGGGCGGTTGCCTATCCGGTCAATTTGCAGGTGGTCACACAGGACAGCAGCAGCCCACGGGTATGGGTGGTGCAGCGGCGGGCGGTGGGTGCGGCGGAGTGGAACTTCGACCCTAACCCCGACATCGCGTCGTTTGTGAACGGCATGTCGGTGCGTCCGGTGATCGGTATTCCCTGGTCGGAGGACAACGCCGCTTTATTCGATGCAATGGAAGAAGGCACGGTCTTCAACCTGACCATGAACACCGGTGCAATCCTGCGCTATGAGTTCGCCGCCAAAACGGAGGTGCTGCGTAGTGACACCCGCATCTTCCGTCAGGTCGGGCCGGGGTTGGTACTGCTGTTGATCGGGGAAACGGACGACGGTTTACCGACGGGCACGCGCACACTGATTACAGCGACCTATCCACCGGAACAGGAACTCTCACGCGGCGGCGAGCTGGTCGGCTTGAACGGTGCCGTACAGGAAGGTGAGACAGGATCGACGCTAGAACTGGGTGATGATGCGACGATCAGGCTGCGGAATGTATCGACGGTCGAGGATAACGCCACCGGGCAGCAGGCACTGCTGTTTGACCTTGACATTACCGCTAGACAGAACGCTCTTGACACAAACGCCTGGCGGCTGGAAATGATCGATGCTGGTGGACAGGTCTATCTACCCAACTTTGATGTGATGGACGCGGCAGCTTATGGCGCACTACCGGTTGACATCCCGGCACTGGCGTTGATTCCCGCCTCGGTGGGTTATCTGGTTCCTGCCGATTTCCCCGGCGGACGGCTGGTGATCGCTGACGGTCGTGGTGGGGCGGTAGCGTTCCGCTTCGCTTTGGAGACGAATGATCCGCCGATTGCCGTTGAGTACGACGGGGTGGACGTGCGGCTGGTGAGCGTGACGACGGTAGACGGGCAGATCACGACGCGGTTGCGGATTTACAACGGGCAGAGCGAGGCGGTGACCTTCACTCAAGACGACATCTGGCTGTCGCTGGGTTATGCGCCTGATCCCCCCGGACCGCGTAATCCAGCGGAGGGATTGCAGCCCTTCACGCTGCTGCCGGAACAGGCGGTGGATTTGACTCTGGTCTGGTATCGAGCAGATGAACCCTATGCCGCGCTTCAGGTGGGGAGCTATCGCTTTGCGATCCAGCTCGAACGCTAACCCCATCACATCCCTCAAAACACAGCCTCTGGTTTCACCACGAAATCAGAGGTTTTTTCTTTGCCCACGATTCCCGAAATTTTTCATCCCTGAATTGAAATTTTCCAGCTGAAAACTGTAATCCTCGCACGGCTGGAGGAGGGCACTTTGCTACGCTGAATGTGCGGATAATTCGCATTTCAGGAAACGCAATGTCGGTGGGTCTCCCCAACGTGCCAGATGACGACGATGGTGCATCGTTTGCACGCTGAATGATACAGCGTCATGGCGCACTAGTCAGGACGAGCCACCGCCGCGATTTCCGTCCATCGTGTTCATAAGGAGGAACAACAAGTGGATCTGGCTACGGCTATTGAGCAGTTTTTCGGAGATGTGCAGGCTGCTGCACAGGTCATCGCGCCGTTGATTGCTGTCATCGGTTTCATCGGGTTGGGTGTGATGTACATGGGATCGTCATGGCCCATCGTTGGGGACTGGAAGAAGGACAATCCCAAAGCCGCCAATCAGGTGGTTATGGGGTTGCTCTTCGTCATTTTTGCCTCTAGCGTCACCACGCTCATCACTTTTCCCTAGGAACGATATTTAGAAGGATGGGTCGCGTCATAAGAGCGGCGTACCCCGTTTCGTTTGAATTTAGCAAGGAGGCAACGAGTGGCGGCGGACTTCAAATCACATGTGCTGCTGCGCGATGAGAAAGGGGTGTTTGGCATCCCATTTAAGCGATTGCTGCTGGCGGGTGTGGGCGGTGGTCTGACCTACACCTTGCTCAGTCTAGCGGTGCCGGGCTGGTCGATTCTGGTGGCGGTCGTAACGGGAATTGCCATCGTCGTCCTGACCGGGCTACGTGGTGGCATTCCACTCTGGAATCGGTTGGTGTACCGGCTGCGCGGCACACTGCTGTTGATCGCGGTGCGCTTTCCACGCAGTCCCATCGGACGGCTGACCGAGATGTTGGAACTGCCTACTGACTTGGTGCGACTGGATGGAGCGCGGGTGTTCGCGCCACCCACTGGCGACCTCGAAATCGACCTGCGCGAGTGGGTCACCTTCGCCCATGCCCGCGAGGAAGATGGGTTGGTGTTCGTGGATGAACCGCTAAAGGAGGCTATCCATGAGTAAAGTGCGTACCTTTCTGATCGAACCTTTCGATATCATGCTGCACGCGACGGAAGACGGGGTGCAGTCGTTACAAGCACGTTTTGCAACTTGGCTGCGGACGCTCAACACCCCGGCGCGTTTCGTATGTTGGCAGATGCCCGCCACGCTGGATACTAAAATCAATGATTTGAGCCGTCAGGCGAAAGAGACGGGCGATGCGCAGCGGGCGCAGCTGCTGATGGAGTACCGCCGCTACTACGAGCAACTCGACGACAACGCCGAGTACCAGCGGGCACTGTGCGGGATGGCGGTCTGGAGCGACCAGAACCCACGTGCGCTGGCGGGTGGTATGGGATCGTCCTTCGACACCCTGGTGGTCGAGGGGGCGTGGCCCGCGTTGTTCGAGGGTAAGTACGAAATCCGCGATGCCCCGTTCTGGCATTTAGCGCCAGTGGGTCGTCCGGGTGGTCGTCCGCTGTGGGCACTGCTCAATAGCTACGAATTTGCGCCTGCGACGTGGAACTTTTTCCGTCCGTTGCCGCCACTGTTACGGCTCAACTTCCCGCTGGTACTGTCGATCGACATTCCGAAAACATATGAACGCAACAGTGCCATCGACGCGCTGGAGGGCATCATTCAAGCCTACGAGGTGCATCTGTCAGGCATGCGTGGTGAAGATTCGCGTTCAGTCCAGCGGGTAGTAGACTGCCGCAAGGCACTGAGCGAGATCAATGCCGGGGACGCGCTGCATCTGGTGCAGGTCAGTGTCGCCATCGCCGCCGACGATCTGAACACGCTGCGCGAACGAGTCGCTACGGTGGTCAATGAAACGCGAGCGTGGTTTTCACTGCGTCACGAAGTGGGGGAGTTGCTGGCGCGCAGTCTGGGCTTCTTCGCCGCCAAAAGTACTAAACACATTGGGCTGCCGGATACCACCTGGCCGGTGGTGTCCCGTGAGTTGGCGTTGATGCTCTCGCCATTGGGCTATCGCAAGCTGTCCGGGACGACTGGTGTATTGCGTGGGGAGGCGGTGGGCGCGGCTTATCCGATTTTCCATGACTCATGGCGTGATAAGCGTGCCACACATGAAATCTGGGTGGGGACAAGTGGCTTCGGCAAGACCTTTGCCAATAACTGTTATTTGACACGGGAGTATGCCGAGAACGGTGTGCCCTTCGACCTGCTGGAACCGATGGGTCACGGTAAGCACATCGCAGAAGCCTTTGGTCTGCCCTGGTATGTCATGAGTGCCAAAGCCACCAAACTCAACCCGCAGGACGTGATGTTCCCGACGTTGATCGAGCAGGTTAGCCACACCACACGTATTTATGAGACGGTGCTGGGACGACCACTCTCCGGCGGTCAGCGGCAGAACTTGGAGCGTGGTCTGCTGGGCGAGGCACTGGAGACACTCTACAAGGGCTTTTCACGGCTGGATCGGGTGACACCGGATGTCACGCCGACCTGTGATGTGGTTTGTGATGTGTTATCGGGATTGGGTGAGAAGGACACAATCCGCCACATTGCCCGTGACCTAGCGGATGAGATTGCCGGATTATGTACGGGTAGTGGTCCCTGGGCACAGTTCCTGAACGGGATGACTAATGTGGATTTGACACGTGGGGGGCGGGACTGGATTCGTCCGCGTGTGTTCAGTTTTCACGAGCTGGAGAGCGACCCTATATTGCAGGCACTGGCATACACGCAGGTCTTGAGTGCGATCCGCCGCGACAGCCTGATCGACGAGCAGCCGCGCATCATCGCGGTGGACGAGGTCTACCGCCTGATGCGGCACCCCAGCCTGCTGGACTTTCTGATCGAAGCCGCAAAGACCTTCCGTACCCGCCGCAAGAAATTGGTCTGTATCGATCAGCAGATGTCCATTTTTCTGGCGGGGAAGGCGCGACTGGTGTTTGAGAACAGTCCGATCCGGGTGGTTTTCTCACAGCGGCAGGGCATGAATGTCTTCCAAGAAGATGCCGCATTCCAGCATCTGAACCAGCAGCACCGTGACATCATCGCCGCGCTGCCGCGTTTTCACTTCGTGCTGGACATTCAGGACGAAGGTCTCTGGTATGCCAGAAGCGTGGCAACCCCCGGCGAACTTTCCCGGTTCTCGACAACATGAAACGAGAGTGAGATGAGATGGCGAAGAAAGAAACCGTATACCCCTGGCAGCAGATCGAAGAACAGGCTTTCCACGCTTTTCGGGAATGGCCGTTATGGTTGGTGCTGCGCCAACGTGAATTGGCTGCCCAACAGATCAGGAACCGAACGACAGCGCATCCGGGTTCTGCTGCGGGTGTTAGTCTGTCAACTGAGCGACCGGAGGGCAATTAGAGAAGCGATGAGCAACTGGATGGAGGAACAGAGAATATGAAACTGGTCATTGTTGAATCGCCCGCGAAGGCGAAGCAAATTGTAGGTTATCTGGGTAAGGGCTGGCGGGTCGAAGCCTCACGTGGTCATGTTCGTGATTTACCACAGACTGAACTGGGTGTCGATGTGGATAATGGCTTCCGCCCGCAGTACGTGGTGCTACCGGGGGCTGGTAACCGCATTAAGAAGCTGGTGAAAGCCATCCGTGAGGCGGATGAGGTCTATCTTGCCACTGATCCTGACCGTGAGGGTGAAGCAATTGCATGGCACCTGTTGCAACTGGCGGGTGACCTCAAGCGCAAGCCGGTCTTTCGGGCGGCGTTTAATGCGATTACACCCGACGCGGTCAAAGCGGCGTTAGCTGAACCACGACAGTTGAACACAGCACTGGTCAAGGCGCAAGGTGCACGGCGGGTGATTGATCGACTAGTGGGCTACTTGGTGTCGCCGCTGGCTTGCAAAGCATTGGGTGGACGGCTGAGTGCTGGACGAGTGCAGAGTGTGGCGCTGCGGTTAGTGGTCGAGCGTGAGCGTGAAATCGATGGCTTCACCGCCAAAACTTACTGGACGCTGCGAGCTATCCTGAATGCAGATGGTTCACACTTCGAGGCGATACTGCACCGTCTGAAAGATGCAGATGTACGTTTCACATCACGCAAACAGGTGGAAAAACTGGTCGATCTGCTACAGAACGCGAGCTTCTGGACGGGAAAAACTGGACAGACACTCAAACTGCGCAATCCCTTGCCGCCGTTCACGACCAGCAGTTTACAGCAGTCTGCTGCTAAAGGGCTGGGGATATCGCCGGAAAAGACGATGCAACTGGCGCAGACACTCTATGAGCAAGGTCGCATCACCTATCACCGCACGGACGGCGTGTCGGTAGCCCCAGAAGCGCAGGCTGTGGCACGTGAGGTTATCGGACAGCAGTACGGCGATGGCTACCTGCCACCCACACCCCCGACCTATAAGGTGAAGTCGAAGGGGGCGCAGGAAGCACATGAGTCCATCCGCCCGACAGATATCACTAAACTACCTGATGAGGCGGCTGAGGGGGACGGTGCCAAGCTGTATGCCCTGATTTGGCGACGGTTCATCGCCTCGCAGATGTCCCCTGCGCGTTACACCGTGACCGGGGCACTGATCCATGCAGGCAAGTCGACGGACAAGCCATTCCCACTGGTGTTCAAGGCGAGTGGCCGTGAACTGATTTTCGACGGTTTTCTGCGCGTCTACGAGGAGCCGGATGATGTGGACAACGAGACGAAAACTAGTAGCACCATGCCCGCCCTCAAAGAAGGGCAGCCGCTGACGCTGGTCGATCTACCCGTGGATGAGAAGCAAACACGTCCACCGTCGCGCTACAGCGAGGCTTCACTGGTGCAGACACTGGAACAACATGGGGTTGGTAGACCGTCAACCTATGCCAGTATGGTCAAGGTCATCAAGGATAAAAAGTATGTCCTACTCAAGCAGAAACGTCTGCAACCGACTCAGACAGGTATACAACTCAATGATTTTGTGGTGGAACGTTTCCCGCAGGTCTTTGATGTGGCATATACTGCCCGCCTTGAAACCGCACTGGATCGCGTGGCAAACGATGACCTGAGCCGCAGTGATTTGCTCACGGCATTTTGGCGTGGTTTTCAGCCGCAGTTGAAAGCGGCGACGGAATACACGCTAACAGAGATGAAGGCAAGATCACAGGCAAAGCCGATTGGTGAAACCTGCCCTGATTGTGGTGCTGATCTCGTCGAACGGCAGGGGGCTAACGGGGCATTTGTAGGTTGCTTGGCGTATCCCAAATGCAGCTACACGCGCAATGTCGAACACAGACCGCTCGTCTTGCATCCATTGGAGGACTAGCCCATGAGTGATGTCTACGAACCACCACCGATGAATTACGAGAATCTGGAACCGCCACCCGAGTTCTATATGGATGATCCCTGGGCAGGAATACCATTCGAGGAGAATCATGCCTATGATCCGGGTTTGGACTTCGATCCGTTCCCACCAGCGAATTATGATCCCTTTCCGATTCCAGATGATTACACACCGGATGATCTGCGAGATATTCCCGACCTGCCACCACTGTCACAGGATGGCTTACAGGGATTTGAAACGCCCGAACCGAGGGGTGAAGCTTGGAGGTGGCACGATGCCCGCCTGATTGGGGTGGATCGCGGTGAAGCGATGGCAGAAGCACGTTATGAAATCGGGGCAATTGACCTGTATGTCGATGCCAGTACGGGCGATCTGGGTGGCAGTTATATACCGATTGCTAGTTTTGCCAACATAGATGAGGCAGAAGCCGTCTTTGATGACTTGCAGGAGCAGATTTTTGAAGAAGGACTTGCTCCGTGGCAAGTGCCTGATTTTGCTGAGAATAAAGCATTTAAGATGAACCCTGAACCTCAGAACTGGCGTGGTGCAGAAACTGCTGAATATGTGGCATATGAATATGTCCGTGATCTGGAGGCTTTTGAACCGGAATTGGCAGATGAACCACCGCTTGAGGCGATTGACCCGCTGATCCAGACTGCTATCGAACTTGGTGGGATAGTCGTTGAGCAGTCGATCGAACCGGAGCCGGAAGTGGATGAAGCCACGTTTCAGGCATTGAACGCTATCGGGGTTGAGGCGGAAAACTTCGACCCGATCACCGATCCGCCGCCGTTCTACGATATCGAAACCAGTACCGCCTATTGGATTGGGGTCTTTCAGCCCAATAAGGACGACCGTGAGAACTGCGTGACCAGCATCCTGTCACTTGGGCGCAATCCCGAAACGGGTGAGATGGAAGCGCAGCTTGCCCCCTGTGTCCCCGGTGATTGGGACAAGGCATACAGTGCGGCGGAATATCTCATTCAGGTTGCGGATCGCGGTGACATTGAACAGCTTTTTGATACCGCCGAAGGCATGGCACTGGCAACTGATCAGCGTGAATTCTGGGAGACCGAACGCGGGATGCCTCTCGAATCTGATGCCGCCCGCGACATTGCGGATTATACCCGCGATACATGGGAGGTGGAACTATGAGCGAGTGCGTAACCCGTGACTACAGCCTGACAGTACGCCTATCACCGGAAGAAAAAGCCATTCTAGAAGCTCTTGTCGAACGCTTTGACTTAGATAAATCAGCCACCGTTCGCTACGCGCTGACTTTAGTCTTGCAAAATAAAACATTACCGGTGATGACGAGTGCGCTACCCAGTCGTGGGCAATTTGTGCCACTGCATTGTGATGGCATTACTATCCCAGTATATTTAAGTAGAAAGAAACCACATGACAGATGAGCCAATCCGTCATATCGACGAGGATGGATCGATTTATACCGCTGAGATTGTGCCGCCAGAAGGCGATGCCTACGGTGCGAAGTATCACGTGGACCTGGTACGCGCTACGGTTGATGCCTCTGGAAGGGGACGTGAGCAGCGTCTCACCGTTGGACAACATAATTCGTGGATGGAAGCAGAAGAGCAGCTAGACGAAGTCGAGGACAAACTCGAACGGAATGGGATAGCAGGGTGGGGTGAGGATGCTGATCGACTACGGCAACAGCCTTTTGAGGAAGATACGTTCTACATGACAACAGTTTATCCACCTGACGCTCCCGAAGGCTACGACAGTGCCGCCCAACTGCTAGCGGTCACTGAGAGCGGCATCGTAGAGGCAACTCTTGCAGTGGGGGAACGCGAGACTATGGAGAGGATGATTGAACGGATCGACACGCTGGGAGCTGAGGAAGGTAATGACCGGCTGTTAGCAGCGGCACGGGTTGAGGCGGAGATCAACGGAGGCTTGCCACCTGCCACACCCCTCTTTAATCGTGATGATAGTGCGGTACGTCATATCGACGGCGGCGGCACAGCGCACTGGTTCGCTATCGCGGAACGAGATACATCAGATGAAACCGAGCTGTATGAACTGCGCTATTTCCGTGCATTGGAGATGGACGACGGCACAGAACACACCGATTCGTATCCGGTAATGCCATTACCCGATGACGACCCTGGTTCTGCCTGGGCAATGCCGGGGCTGGAAATGTATCTGCAGAAAGGTGATGTCTATATGGCACAGCAGTTTGCGCACGACGTGGCGGACAGTTACGGGGAAGAATTTCCTGCACCGATGGATTTGCCTGCATTAGACCCGCATGCCAAATATTACTTTGGTTATGGGGTTGGGGCAAACAACCAACTCACGTTGGAAGCGGTCAAGACTTGGATGGACGGCGTGGAGCGGCGTTTTGATACCCTGACGGTGGGCGAGTACAGTAGTTTTGATGAGGCTGATGTCGATGAGCGTCAGTTAGAAACGCTACTTGATGAGCAGGGCGTGGAAGCCGCTATGAACCTGGCGGAGATGATGGCGATTACAAACGAGTATTTGGATCCAAACCGTGCAGATGGGCGTATTTTCTTTACGGAGGATGCGCCGCCTGATTCCTTTACGACTATCCGCGAGCGTGAATTAGCTGGGCCGGAGTACAGTGTTGGAGCGGTTGCCGCTAATGGTGAGGCGTTCCTCGATGTGACAAAGACCTGGGGTAAGGATAACTATGAAAAGCTGGTGATCCCACAACCGGATTGGGAGATGGCGCACGACGTGGCAGAACGTGCCAATGACCTGATGGAGCAAGGTCATCTTCAAGGCGCGATGCAACTGGTCGAAGATCAGGGGGTATCCGCCGGGGTGATCGATGCCGAACGCGAGGACCCACGTCTGTTCACACAGGGACCGCTTGATCCCTTTACCACTATCCGCGAGGAGCAAATTGACGACGAGTTGGCGCGTTACGGTGTGACTTGGCGGGAGACATACGAATGGGCACAGCCGACGCAACCCGAATTGGATCCAGAGCTAGAGGTGAAGGCGGTCAGTCCTTACTGGCGTTTGGATACCATCCCGGTGAATGATCCAGAGGGTGAGCCACTGGGACATGCTTTACACATGGTTGTCTACGACGGCGTTGAGCATAACCCTAAAATGGTCGGCACGCCTGCCATTCCCGACGATGAGTCATTCCGCATGTTGGAGGTGGCACACTTCAAGACAACCGAGGCGGCGGACAAGTTCGGGGTGGAGTTCAACGGCTACCTGATGCCGGGACTGCTGGAAGGTCCTGAACTGGCTGTGGAGGTAGCACGGTTGGAGGGACATCCGGTGGAGTGGAAGACGCTGGACGGGCAGGAGCTAGATGACTACCGCAACCTCAAGCTGACCCTGACTCGCGATCCGGCGGACTGGCAACCCTACAACCCGAATGCCGAGCGTGATGCACGCATCGAGGCTGAGGGGTTCTACACCGATCCGATCCACCAGTTCACCATCTTCGACGAGGATGAGGATGATCCGAAGGTCGAATCTGCTACGCCTGATTTCGATCTGTAAGCAAACGCCCGGTACTTCGCCGGGTTTTTGTTTTGTCATATCTAGAACCTTGCTATGATGCCGATATGGTGCTGCAATCAGCGTGTGCCTTTGTTCGTGAACAGGATGCAGAGTGGATCAATTTCAGTCACTTATCCCAGCATCTCTACAAGATATTCTACAAGCTCAATCCAAAGCATCTTGGGAGTAAGGACAAAAAGTATAATAATCTATTGAGGTTTATCACCGATTACACAAACGATTTTGAGGTGTGTCAGGATGATGATTAAGAAGGGATTGTATTGGGTGTGCCTCGCTTGCTCTGGAACTCTACAATTCGAATACTGAGCGCGATGCTCGTATCAAATCTGAGAGATTATACAGTGATTCGTTTCATCAACTCACGACCTTTGATGTGGATTAAGACGAATTGAAGATCAAACCTGATCCTGTTGAATTTGGATCTATATATCTATATATTTTAAATCATGTATTTATGGATTGTAGCCAATCACTAGAGCGACAGCAGCTAAAATATTATCCAACTCATCGGCGGTGACAATTCCTATTTGTTTACCGAAACGCTGCACGGAAATCGACTTTACCTGCGATGCATCGGCACTCGATTCCTTTGTTAGCCCATTCGTTTTGGAAGGGGAGAGCTTGAACATCCACAGGTATTTTGTGTAGTGTGGTTTCCAACCGATGATCGGCACCACGATTTTCAGCTGGCTACGCCCCATGCCCGGTGCCGTGATGATGACAGCCGGGCGGGTCTTCTTAATTTCCTCTCCAGTGGAGGGATCGAAATTGACCCACCAGATTTCGCCTCGTTGTGGATTAATCGTTGGCGTTGATGGTTTAATCGACAAAATCTGCCTCACCGAAAGCTTCAAGTAACTCGAAATCTTCGCCCTGTGCTGCCTTTACCGACTCTGCAAGCAAGCGTTGACGCTCCTCAAACGGCAGCCGCATGATCTCGCGTGGTGACAAGACCTTATGTTTATTTTCGATTGGTGGCAAACATCCTGGACACAAATTTTCTGCTTGTGTTCGGCTGATTATGCCCTCAGCATGTGCCCGTAGCACCATCTGTCGCAGGCGCGTTGGCGCTTCCTCTGCTTCTAGTTCGACTGGCTCTTGCTTACGCCACCCAAGTTCTCCTAGTTCCTGCCACAGTCGCCTAGCTGTCGCAGCGCTGATGATGTCGAGGTCACGCGCACGGTAAATCCATCCGGCGATGCTCAATCCGTATTTACGCTTCAGTATTATCAACTCATTGAGATTCAACATATTACGTCGAAGTCCCAACTCCTGATGAGCCGCTTCTTTGGAGACAATGAATGCCCCGGCGAACCGGTTAGCGAATTTCTCGACATCTTTATGTGTGTTTGATGTCTCATCCATGAGCAAGTGCGCTAGTTCGTGTGCGAGACTGAAACGGCGGCGGTCAGTTGGCATGGACAGGTTAAGCACAATGACCGGTCGTTCCCCATTAATCCACCCGCTCAAGCCGTCAAAGCGGGTATCAGGTTCATGCTGTTCACCGAAAACGATGCCGCCTTTGATCTCAATCAAGCGTGTAATGTCATCAATCGGCAAATGACCTAATGACCAATCTTGACGTACCCGTAAAGCTAGTTTCTCTGCTTCATCAACTGTTTGGACAGACTGATTTCTAGGTAGCGTTTCGAGATGTTCCATTGCCAGTTTTTCCGCCAGTGAAACATACTGCTCGACATAGGTTTCAGCACGGTACTGAATGCCTTCACGAGCTTTTACACCTAGAGTTGCTTTACTGCGGTAACCCAACCAATCCACTGTCGTTTGCGGTTGGCGTAGAAAGTAGCCTGGTTCCTGATTGAGTGCATGTGCCAGCTTCATGATGACCGATGCGTTTGGCTGACTCTTGCCATTTTCGTATTTTGAAATGACCTGTTTGGTCATTCCTACTTTGTCAGCTAGTTGTTCCTGCGTGAGGTCCGCAGCCAAGCGTGCCTGACGGATGCGTTCTGCGATCATGCGACCTCCTGGGTTAAATTGTTGACTTCAAAATAGATTATATAACAAAAGTCAACGAAATAGTATAGATTTAATCATATTTTTTATCGGAAGTAACTTTTTCAAATTCAACGCATGGGCAGCACACCTATAGTTATTCAACAAAATACTTCAACAAACCTCGCATCTTTTTACTTCCCCGCGCGACCACGCGCCGCACGTAGCGCGGAGCATCCTTGCCGCCGACTGTTCCGGCGTTTTCACCCCGGTCGATGGTCTGAGTTTCCAACACGAGGAAGTTCTCTAGCTCAATCCGCCCACCTGCGACAAGCTCTTCCGTCCATACGTCAATGAGCGTTTCCAGCATCAACTGCACATCGCGGTTCTTCAAGCGGGTGCGCCGCCCGATCTCGCGCACCATCTTGTTCTTGTTCAAACTCATACTGCTACCTCCGCTTTATTTTTACGCTCCTGGTGTTTGCGGCGCATATCGTCCATGCGAGTGAAGCGCGTGTTTTCCGCTTTTTCTCCGGCTTTGTCCATTGCCATCTGATATGCCTCTCTCAGTTTATCGCGCTTAATTTCTTCTGGTGGGGCAGTTGGCAGCACGGTTAAATCAAGTGAGATACCGCGCTCCAGCAGCAGTGGCTCGACGCTTTCACCTGTTTTCAAACGGCGTTTCCAGTCCTCGCGCTCGTAGAAGCGCGTCAACCGGGCATTCAGCACGACCTGCGTGGCGAACCCGGCTTCGACGTAACGGGCGAATATCGTACAGTTGCCCACCTGTGGCGTGATGACTTCATCGACGGTCAGTAGCGGGCGCGACCGGCTGTATTTGTCATCACCACTGCCTTCTTGTGTCGCCGTACCGCTGGCTTTGCTATAAAACTCAGCAGTATCCGCATCGCAACCGCCGTAGATTATCTGTGTTGCCAGACCTGTGAATAACGCTTGTGTACCTTCGTTGCCGTAGATCAGGTGGAACTGTCCCTTCGTCTGGGCACCGATCAGGATGGAGATGCGACGTTTACGCACCAGGTTCACGTCCGCTACCAGCGAGTCCAGCTTGCCAAGCGTGGGGAACTCGTCCAGGATCACGCCGACGGGCATGGGCAGCGGTCCACGATTGCGTTCGCCGATGGTGTCCAGATCAAGCATGACCTTACGCAGTGTCGCGCCGAGATAAGAAGCATAAACAGCACGCATTCTGCCGGGACAGGTCAGCACGACGACGGTCGGTTGTTCAACGATCAACTCCGCGTCGAAGTCAGCTGTGGCTGTGTTGTCGCGTACATCGGTAGAAGCCCAACCCGTGAGTGCTGTCGCGAGTGTCGCCACCACGTTGGACGCGACTTTACCATCTGATCCCACCGAGGCGATGAAGCTATTTGCCAACAGTGCAGCATCGTCTTTTTTCTCAGCAAGTTTTTGTGCCAATGCTTTGAGGTCGTTCATGGCGTTATAGATTTCGCCCAAGTTCGGGAAACGGATCAGGCAGGCGGCTAAAAGTGCGGCAGCACTATCTGTCCAGAATTTGTTATCACCCTGCGCTGAAGGCACTAGCACATCGGCGATAGCACGGGCATCGGACACGTTGTCGATGCCCTGTGCCAGATTGTAGCGCGGGCCAATCGTCGAAGTCGGGTCATGTACGACGACCAGATGGCGTGTGACGGTGGCATACTTCAGAATGTGTCCGGTGATTTCACCCTGCGGGTCAGCCACGACTAATGAGTGTCCGGCCAACATCCGGTCGGCAATGGCGGGCAGGATGATGCCCTGCGTCTTACCGGAACCGGGACCACCGAGCGTGAGAATACCGCGTGCGATGTCCTCACCACCCAGACAGAAACGTCCGGTGCCCAGGTCGAGCCGCCGCTTGCTCTCGCCCCAGAACGCACCGAGCAGCGTCAGTCCTTGCGAGTCTTCACGGCGAAAGCGTTTGTACTCGCGCTGCGAGCAGAAGTGTGATGACCCCAACGCACCGCGCCTGACCTGTGGTGTCCGCAGACGATCCACACGCTCGCGTAGCCAACCGCCGTTCTTGAGTCCGTTGTGCAATCCAATAGAAATCACGACCCAGATAAACAACAACATGACTCCGAAGCCAAATAAACGCATATGGTCGATGTTTCCCGGTCCACCAGCAATGGTGCGAATGAAGGTGTTGGTGGATTGTCTGCCGCGTACTGTCTCGATAGCGAAGTTACTTGCCAGAGACAGGTAAATCGTTGTGATTCCCAGTAGCACAATTCCATGTGTGAACAGCTTCAGCCCGCGTTTCCAGTCGGAGATACTCTGTAATTCGCTGCTGCGCTGGATACCTGCACCGAAAACGGCACTGACGATCAGCGGCATGAGCAGCGCCAGACACGATAGTGGGATGAGCAGGCTGTCCAGCAGCTCGCGTCCGTCGGTGAACAACCAATAGATCACAGGCCATCCTCCGTATTATCTTCGTTCTGTTCGGTTGTCCGGCGCAGCAGACAGCGGTTAAATGCCCAGGCAATGAGAATGAGAAACAGCGTTGCCAGGTAGAGGGCTTCATCAAAGCCGAAGCCGAGTATATATCCGATAGCAGTGCCCGCTAGAAGCACGGTGAGCAAAGCGAATCCGCCCAGTGCGGTTTGTGGTTTCAAGGTTGTCATGTCAGTCCTTTAGTTTCTTGGGAACCAGGCATCGAAGTCATCGACCTCCGGTTTAACTTCGTGTTCTTCCTCACGCTTGCGTCGCCATTCGGGTCCAACGACATCATCCAGCATCTTGGTGAAGTGCCGTGATGCGACTTGACGGAACAAAACGTCATGTTCCCGTTCCTTGTTGTTGTAGACGGGCAGCCGTTCAGCGATTGAGGGTGCTGTTCCGGGCAAAATGACATGCGTGTGAAGCTGCTGAAGTCCCTCATCGTCAGTAGGGCGGTCGTGGAGAATATAGCTGTATTCGGGCAGATCAAAGCCGCGTTCGGTGTAGTAGTCCTCTACGATGCACTCAGTTAAATCACAGACGAAATCACGCCGTTTGTGTTCAGGTATCAGAGCCATCAAATCCGGGGCAGGGGAGATGACCCATGTCCACGCAAGCACGTGCTTACTCTGCATTTGATCGCTGTTCTTGAGAATGTCACGCCAGTGCAAGCCCATCCCACGATCTTGCCAGCGTTCGTAATCGCGGTTCTCAGCAAGCTGGTTCTGAATTTTGTCACGGTATTGTAGGTATTTGAGCGTGGAACTCAATCCTTTGCGACCGGTGCCGTGTCCCTTACGTTTCGTCCCTTTGTAGGCGAAATCGACAACGATGATCGCTTTACTCAATTATCAATCTCCTCAACGGCACGAACCGCCTTCATTTGTGCCAGCAGGGTTTCGCCACGTTCACGGGCGGCGATGATCGCTTCACGTAGTTGATCTTCATCTGCATCCAGCAGGAAAATCAGGACGTTAAGCTGAAACGTGACCGCTTCCTCGATCTGGTCGATTCGCTGGCGGAAGGATCGTTGGAAGTGCTTACGGCTGCCTGCCAAGTCATCCTGCTCATCCAGGTAGCGGCGGATCGCCTCACGGATGAGGTCGGCTTCGGTGATGTTACGCGGTTTAGTGCTGGCAATCTGGTTGATCCGCTGTGCCATCTGTGGAGTCATTGAGAGGCTGCGGCGGACGGATTTTTTGGACATATCACCTCGATGTCAAATAATCAGTAGTATCAGTATACAAAGTGGGATAGTGGGGGAGGTTGAAAAATTTCAGAATCGGTGCGGTAAAATTTCCGACTCAAATGCAATCAATACCTTACATTCCTTTAGATCAACTAAAGGGCTTTATGGGGTGCATTTTGTCAAATCTCTTGACATTCGTTATTATTAACCGTAAGCTTTTTCACTTAGATCAAGTGCGATGATAAGATTTCATATAGCTGAAACACAAAACATCAAGGCGAGACAATCTTTTCTTCGATACTCCTAATAAATACTGGGCGGTGATAGTGTCTTGTGATTTTCGTGGTTGCTGCATCCAGCCGGTTAATCCGCTACGCTTGAGGGGTAAGAAGCCCAATTATAGACTAACATAGTCACGTCGTGAGCACAGGAAGGAAAAGCAATATTGAGCGAATATAAAACCAACGAACAAAAAATCGAACACGACCTGATCGAAAAACTGCAAGCACTCAAGTACACTTACCGCAGTGACATCAGAGACCGCGACGCACTGGAGCGCAATTTCCGTCAGAAGTTTGAGGCACTTAACAAGGTTCAGCTCACTGATGCTGAGTTTAATCGCCTGCTCAATGAGATCGTCAGCGAAGATGTATTTGCTTGTTCTGAGCGGCTGCGCCACCGCAACACCTTCGAGCGCGAGGACGGCACGCCGTTACACTACCAACTTGTTAACCTCACAGACTGGTGCAAAAACGAGTTTGAGGTTATTAATCAGCTGCGCATCAACACCAGATCGAGCCACCAACGCTATGACGTGATCCTACTCATCAACGGTCTGCCGCTGGTGCAGATTGAACTGAAAACGCTGGGAGTCAGCCCCCGCCGCGCGATGCAGCAAATCGTAGAGTACAAGCGCGATCCGGGCAACGGTTACACCAACACACTCTTGTGCTTCATGCAGCTTTTCATTGTCAGCAATCGCACAACTACTTGGTATTTCGCCAACAACAACGCTGAGCACTTCGCTTTCGATGCAAATGAGAGATTCCTCCCAATTTACAAATGGGCTAACTGCGATAACAAGAAGATCGATTATCTTGACGATTTTGCTGAAGCGTTTCTTAGCAAGTGTAGGCTTACAGAGATCATCAGCCGTTACATGGTGCTGCTCCAAATCGAGCGCAAGCTGATGATAATGCGCCCTTATCAGATCTACGCGGTCAAGAAGATTGTGGACTGCATCGACCAAAATCGCGGTAACGGTTATATTTGGCACACCACCGGCAGCGGCAAGACGCTCACCTCGTTCAAAGCTTCGACCTTGCTCAAGGACAACCCCGATATCCACAAAGTGCTGTTTGTTGTGGATCGTAAAGACCTCGACCGTCAGACCCGCCAAGAGTTCAACCGCTTTCAGCCCGGTTGCGTGGAGGAAAACACCAACACCGAAACGCTAGTACAGCGGCTACTATCTGACGATTACGCCGACAAGGTGATCGTCACTACCATCCAGAAGCTGGGGCTAGCATTGGATGCGAACCATCGCAAGGAATACCGTAAGCGGCTAGAACCGCTGCGCGACAAGCGCATCGTCTTCATTTTTGACGAGTGCCATCGCTCCCAGTTCGGTGAGAATCACAAAGCCATCCGTGAATTTTTCCCTAATGCCCAGCTCTTTGGGTTTACTGGTACGCCCATTTTTAAGCCAAATGCCACCTACCGCACCATTGAGGGCACCGAGGCACGCATGGTGACCACCTTTGACGTATTCGACAAAGAACTCCATGCTTACACCATCACCCACGCCATTGACGACGGCAATGTGCTGCGCTTTCACGTGGACTACTACAAGCCTGAGGGCGCACCAGTGAAACCGGGCGAGACGCTCGCCAAGCAAAAAGTGGTTGAGGCAATTCTCGACAAGCACGATCAAGTTACTAATCAACGTCGGTTCAATGCGCTGCTTGCTACTGCCAGCATCAACGATGCTATCGAGTATTATCACCTGTTCCAAGAGATTCAGGCTAGGCGGCAGGCAGAGGATGAAACCTTTCAGCCCTTGAACATCGCTTGCGTCTTCTCACCACCCGCAGACGGTAACCGCGACATTGCCCAGCTGCAGGAAGACCTGCCACAGGAGCTTGCCGATAACCAACAGGAGCCTAATAAGAAAAAAGAAGCACTCAAGGCGATCATTGCCGATTACAACGCCCGTTATGGCACCAATTTTGACCTTACCACTTTTGACGGCTATTACCAAGATGTTCAGCAGCGCATCAAAGACCAGAAATATCCCAATAGTGACGTGCGACATGAGCAGAAAATTGATATAACCATCGTTGTCGATATGCTGCTGACTGGTTTTGACTCGCAATACCTCAATACCCTGTATGTGGATAAGAATCTGAAACACCACGGACTTATTCAAGCCTTTTCACGCACCAACCGCGTGCTTAACGATAGCAAGCCCTACGGCAACATCCTCGATTTCCGCGCCCAGAACGAGGCTGTGGACGAGGCTATCGCCCTCTTTTCTGGCGAGGCTGGCGAGCATGCCCACGAGATTTGGCTGGTGGACCCTGCGCCCGTTGTGGTCAAGAGATTCAAGGAGGCAGTTGAGCAGCTCGAAGCGTTTATGAAGTCGCAGGGACTCGACTGCAAACCGGAAGAAGTGACCAACCTGCGCGGCGATGAAGCCCGTGCCACCTTCATCAACACCTTCAAAGAAGTGCAGCGGCTGCGCACCCAGCTCGACCAGTACAGTGACCTAGACCAAGACACCCGCCAGACCATCGAAAAGACCATGCCGGAGGACACACATCGCGCCTTTCGGGGTGTCTATCTCGATCTTGCTAAGGATCTCCAGGCGCGCCAAGGCAAGAGTGCCGACCCCAACGACATAATCGAGCAACTTGATTTTGAGTTTGTGCTATTTGACTCGGCGCTGATTGATTACGACTACATCATGAAGCTCATCGCCCGCTTTAGCGACAAGCGACCATCTCGGCATAAGATGACCCGCGAGCAGCTCATCGGCTTGCTGCGCAGCAATGCTAAGTTCCTCGACGAGCGCGAGGAGATCATTGAATATGTGAACACCCTGAAAGAAGGGGAGGGCTTGAGCGAGGCAGAAATCCGCGCCGGTTATGAACGCTTTAAGTCTGAAAAATACGCCCACGAACTCACCGCGATTGCCGAAAAGCACGGACTTGCGCGCGATGCATTGCAGAACTTTGTAGATAGCATCTTATACCGCATGATCTTTGACCCCAAAGCCCTCACTGATCTGATGGAGCCTTTGGGGCTGGGCTGGAAGGCGCGGGCGCAAAAGGAACTGGCACTGATGGACGACCTTGCGCCGCTGCTCAGAAAGCTGGCACAGGGCAAAGAGATTTCCGGGCTGGAGGTATACGACCATGCCTAAGAAAAAGACCGTGGTGCCCCGCCTGCGCTTTCCTGAATTCCGCAACGCCGCCCCGTGGGAGGTGAAGGAGCTTGCGCTAGCACTTGATTATGAGCAGCCTAGTAAGTTCATAGTCTCATCAGAACAATATAGC
>RFHA01000201.1 GCA_003696565.1 Chloroflexota bacterium | reverse complement strand
ATCCAACGCACTGCCGGGGTCATCCCCCTGGGATAAGACTAAGTTAATGGTGCTGGTATCCAAATCGAAATAACCGCCAACGTTTTCACCATTCATTTGGGCGGTGATCGCATAAAGATCAACAGTCGGATCAATCAGATCAAAGGCAAGGTAGAACTGTATCAGTGGGTCATACCCCAACCAATCCATATCTGGTTGTTCTGCATCAAATAGAAGAATCATTGCCTCACGAGAATGATACTCACGCAGGGGAACATCATCCATCCACAGTTGGCGCATATCCGATGTAATCGTCTCAATGCGTTTTAATTGCCGTTCTAGCGCGTCATCCTGCATATTCGCCCGTGCCGCCGGGATAATCAACACGACGAATGCCTGCAACCATAATACAATTGCCAGTTTCACCACAACTTTGCTTTCGTTCAATATTGACACAAATAAACCATAATTTTCTATTATTCAGTATAATAGAAAACGATGATTGGATAAAAGAGAGTGATAGATGATCTGGTTTTGGATATTATGGTATGTCCTGATTTCAGAAAACCACGCTTGCCACATCGTCACAAGTATTGATGAACAAATCCTTTGGCTTGATCCAATGGCTAGGGAAATCTACCATCAAACCGCACCGGAAGACCTATATTTCTTCGGTGAGCATGAGGGGGTGCTATACGCCATCACAAACGATCTCATGGTATTTGACAACCATATTTATGCCGTTACACCTGATGAAATTGAACAGATTACCACCATTCTTAACCGGAATGCGGCTCTCTCACCGGATGGTAGGCAGTTCGCTTATGTTGGGTTTCCCGGCTTTGATACCCCCTTCAATATAGAGACTTTTGTTCAATATTCCTTTGACGCAAGCAATAATCCTGAGGCATATGATCTTTCTCTGCTAAATGTGCAGATCAGGGTCTTTGATCTGGAGGATCGCGCATCACAAGTTTACGCCGAAATACTTGTGATGCAGGATGCTCTTATAGATGGTGAACTCTTGCCGCGGATGATATTACCAACCAGTATCAACTGGACAACGGATGGCATTGTTGCTGCTGTGCGGAATGAATCCGGGAGCATCAATGAGTTGAGGTTGTATACACAGACAGACCAGCGCATCATTGCACCATTGCCGCATCCGACTTTCCGTAACACCCCATTTTCTTTCCTGGCAGTTTCACCGACTCAGATCGCTGTCACACTAGATGAGTATAGTGAAACCGATTCGCCTTCAGCCTCTAATGCTCAGGCGACACTTGAAGGACAAAACGCGATTGTTGGAGATAACGTCCTCAACCTGCTAAATATTGGCACACCTGCCATCTATCTGATAGATATAGAAACAGGCGAAATCTCGCGCCTTGATAACGGTTACTATCCGAAATGGTCGCCGGATGGCACGCAATTAGCTTATATCGCATCCAATCAGATGCAGATTTACACCATCGAAACAGGTGAGACGCAGACTTATCCTATTGAACCCTGGGGGCAATATGCCTGGTCGCCGGATGGCACGCAGATTGCGTATCTCGCTTATGACAAAAGCATCCTCGGCGCGGACACGATTGGCATTCTCAATGTGGCAGATGGCAACATTCAAACTTACCCACTCAGTAGCGAAATTATAACCCCCAACGCAAACGTTATCTGGACTTGTAGATAACATTCTGTGCTACAATGAGGTCAATATTATACGGCATGACAAATATCATTGTATAAAAAGTATCATCCCATTTGCATATTGATCGTATAATATACACAAATGCCTTAAACTAAATTTTACGGAAGGAATCCAATGGCAATTGCACCCACCAAACCAAGAAAATCTTTTAGTCAAAGTGTTAATTTAATGGTTGAGCGTGCCATGCAGCACGTCAACATCCCAGAAGGATTAAAGCAGCAGATTATTGCCTGTAACAATGTGATCGAAGTACAGTTCCCAATTGTGATGGATGATGGCAGCGTCCGCACCATTAAAGGATGGCGTGCCGTACATAGCGATCATCGTAGCCCAGCAAAAGGGGGCATTCGCTATGCAGCAAATGTCAACCAAGATGAAGTGATCGCCCTAGCCTCCTTAATGACCTATAAATGTGCCATTGTCAATGTGCCGTTCGGTGGTTCTAAAGGTGGTGTCAAAATTGACCCACGTGACTTTAGTGAAAGTGAATTAGAACGCATCACACGCCGTTATGCTTATGAGTTAATCCTCAAGGGATATATCAGCTCCGGTGGAAACGTCCCCGCGCCGGATATGGGAACCGGACAGCGAGAGATGTCCTGGATTTCGGACGTATACCGGTCTATGCATCCAGATGACATCAATCACTTCGCCTGTGTAACGGGTAAACCTGTTGCTAATGGCGGTATTCAAGGGCGTGTAGAAGCCACAGGACGAGGCGTGCAATATGCCCTACAAGAGTTCTTCCGTCATCCTCGTGATATGGAAATGGCAGGCTTAAGCGGCTCCCTGGAAGGCAAGCGTATTGTGGTACAAGGCTTGGGTAATGTGGGCTTCCACGCTGCCAAATTTTTACAAGAAGAAGATGGCGCACACATCATCTGCATTATTGAGCGCGACGGTGCCATTATCGACGAAAATGGCTTGAATGTCCAATCCGTGCGGGATTATATGGATGAATACGGCGGTATACAGGGTTATCCGGAGGGGAAATATGTGGCAGACGGCATTAAATGCCTGGAATTAGATTGCGATATCCTCATCCCAGCAGCATTAGAAAGCCAGATCACCGTTGATAATGCAGAACGTATTCAAGCCCGTCTCATTATCGAAGCCGCGAATGGTCCTATCACATTTGATGCAGATGAAATCCTGCGTCAACGTGGAATCGTCATCATTCCAGATGCCTATGCCAACGCTGGCGGTGTGACCGTCTCTTATTTTGAATGGCTAAAAAACCTCAGCCATGTGCGATTTGGGCGGATGACCCGTCGCCTGGATGAATATCGTATGAAGCAGATTATTGACGCGATGGAACTGCTGACTGGTAAGCAATTACCGGATTCGGTCAAGAAAAATCTGACTCTGCCGACAGAAGAACTCGTGATGGTTCGCAGTGGGCTGGAAGATACAATGCGACTTGCCTATCAAGAGATTAGCCAGGCATTCCACGAACAGCCGAACATTCATGATTTCCGCACTGCGTGTTTCTATATTTCCATCAAGAAAATCGCGCAGACTTATCTGGATATGGGGATTTGGCCCTAAATCATCGACAGCGAACAACCGGGGCGGGAGTAATCCCGTCCTGTTTGTTATAGCATGATTTCCAACTCAATTTCATCACGCAGGGGGATGTCATCCAAGCCAACCAGTGGAATTTGCGGTTTCAACTTGCGGGATTCAGCCAATGCATTGCGATGCACCGCAACTAATTCAAACCCGCGTTTTTGATAAAACTTCAGGGCATTTAAATTATCATTGGTAATGATGAGCCATAATCGCTTACATCCGTTCTCCTTGGCAACCGCTTTAACCGTTTCAATCATCAACGTGCCAACCCCTTGTCCTTCTTCAAGGCTATTCAGGGTGATAATCTCACAAGATTTCCCCTCAATATGATAGGTAATTAATCCAGCAGGCGGTGCATCATCTGGGGCATCCACTCGTTCCACTACAAAGCCTGGCAATAAATGAGCATAATAGGTCTTCATACGAGAAACTATCTTGGTTGATCCCCAGTGCTGATCTAAAAAATGTGCAACCCAATTTCGATCTGACGCATCTAATGGGCGGATGGTGTATGATTTATTTTCTTCAGACATAATTTTAAGACCCTTGTTTTTTATGCTCACAAGTGACGAGACCTCATGGGCAATGAGTCGTCATAATTAGGCACGTTTTAATGCCAATCAGCCCTATATTATATGTTGTCTAAAGGTTTCCTGCCAAATACATGGTAATGAACAGAGGAGAAGACAGTCGATATTGGTTAAAATGATATACTTTAAGAAATTAATCGAATTCATCCTCACGCGGTTCGATATACGATTAATTTCTTATGATGAGTCGTTTTACCAGTGCTAGCGTTTGGCTAAGACCATGACTTCTACATCAAGCGGCTTAAGATGCGGGGCATATTGAGATGGAAAGATAACCGTATGACTCTGAAAATTGGTGCGGCTCATGAGGGTGTGAATTTCCTCAACGTTGCGGACAATTCCAGGGTAATCACCAATTTGTCGCTTAAAAAATCGTGCTGTTGCGCGGATTGCATCGACACCAGGCTGCCAGGGGATATACATCGCTAAGCTTCCTTCATCATTCAGAACGCTGTGGAAGTAGTTCAAAACCTCAATCAGTTCATCATGAACATAATATGCGCCTGTAAATTCGATCACATCAGGTTTGCGCCCGCCTAATGCCTCTAAGAGTGACACTTGTGATAAATCCGCTGCTACACTTTCTAGATTCTGTGGCAAGTTCGCATTTCTTAAGCGTTTTTGCCGCTTTTTGATGATTTCTTCAGTATCAAGTTCAATCACCGTGGCGTTAGGGAGTTCTTCAGCCAGTAGAACACTTAATGGAGAAAATCCAACACCTAACTCCACAATAACTGGATGTTTGTTTTGGTGTGGAATCGCCCCTTGAATAATCTGCTTGGCAAGCGGAATCCTAAGAGCGACATAGTTGGTAAATCCCTCGTGATTAATCAGGAAACGCGCTGTTTGATAAACAAGCCTGCCACGCATTGAACTAAGAGCCTGATTGAGTGGGGACGGGGTGAGTTCTGCTCGTGCCCCTGCTTGTAATTCGGATGCGCTTTGTTGTTGATTGCGTCCGAGCAAGGTTAACCCCCGGGGTACCTGCTTGTGGCTGATAAAAACCTGTTTATTTTGTTCCATCTTAATCTACTGTCCTGGTTGTTATGATATGATAAAAGGAACGACCAACTTTTAAGAAAGTTTACTTGTGAACATTTTACGCAAGTTCATCTTATCACATCCCCGCACTGGAGATTCTGAAAAAAAACGAAAATCGGATTGGTTTTCTTCTATCACACTCTCTACAACGGTGATTCTTGGCGTTATGAATATCATCCGTCAGTTGGTTATGTCTACAGAAGACATCGTGCCAAGTCGTTTATTTCTCAGTTCACTTAGTGTATTGGTGTTACTCGTGTTATATGGATATTCAAGATATGGACGTTACCCACAGGTTAATTTTGCTTTTTCACTTTTAGGTACGGTGATTGTTATTTTACTTATGTTGGATTCCTCTGATGTGATTCAATCCCTTAACTACTTAATTATCGTGACCTTGTTCTCTCAATTTTTTCTTTCACCTAATATGATGCTTTTGTTGGCAACCATACAGGTTGTTCTCGTTGTGTTGTTAGCATTTTTATCGGGTGTTGTTAGCTTTGATGCGTTAGTGGCTGGTCCGTTGTCTTTTTTGGCATCCGTACCGATTGTGATTTATCTGTTTTCAATCCATCAGGAGGATTGGGATGAATATCGCACGGCTGAATTGGAACAGACCAAAGAGCGTTATCGCATTATTTCTGAGGCAAATACAGACTATGCCTTATCCTTTACAGTTGAGAAAAACCGGCAGTTAACCCCTGAATGGCGATCAGCTTCGTTTGAGACAGTTACAGGATACAGTTATAAAGAAATCATGACACAACCTCCTCTCAATTGGTTGGTGATGGTACATTCTGATGACCAGCAAGCTCAACGCGAGCAGATACAACGCGCTATTGATGAAAAACAGACCCATGAAAGCGAAGCGCGGCTAATCACCAAAGACGGCGAACTGAAGTATGTCCGTAATATTCACCATCCGGTGGTGGATGAAAGCGGCACAGTAACACATTTATATAGCACCACG
Organism: Chloroflexota bacterium; assembly: GCA_003696565.1. Taxonomy (GTDB): domain Bacteria; phylum Chloroflexota; class Anaerolineae; order Aggregatilineales; family Phototrophicaceae; genus DAOTWY01. The sequence continues at coordinate 4,756 of RFHA01000201.1, read as the reverse complement.
CAAGACATCACAGCGCAGCACTTAGCAAGGCAGCACGCTTTTGAGTTGGCTTTGGAGCGCGAACGGATTCAATTATTACGGGATTTTATCACCCAAGCCTCTCATGAGTTCCGCACACCACTTTCATTGATTAACTCAAACTTATATTTGTTAGAACGAACCGATCATCAGCGTGAAGAACGCTTTAAGATCATTTACAACCAAACACAGGCTCTAAATAACTTGGTTGAACGGTTGGTGACAATGGTTGAGCTAGATAGCGGGGTAGAAATGAAACACCAGCCAGTGGCAATCAACAGCGTTGTGGATATGGTCACAGTGGCTTATTCCACAGAACTAAAACATTATCATATGACGGTTGATCTGGCGCAGAGGCTGCCGATGATTTTAGGTGATACCCATTACTTACATAAAGCATTACTGGAAATATTGAAAAACGCTGTTCAACATACCCCTGTGGATGGAGCAATCACCCTCAGGGCATATCCTGTAAATGCAGGAAAAATCAATCTAGAGATTCAAGACACCGGGCAAGGCATTTTACCGGAGGACCAACCACATATTTTTAAACGCTTTTATAGAGGCGATAAGTCACAAACAACACGCGGTTTTGGCTTGGGGTTAGCAATTGCGCAGCGTATTATTGAAGCACATGGAGGCAAAATCACGTTTGAAACAAGCCCCGGCAAAGGCACCACATTTACAATACAGCTTAAAGTGGCAGATCAACTAGATGATGCTACAATAACATAAAAGTGCGAGGATAAAAGCGATGGATATAAAAGAAGTTCTTGTCTGCCCTAAGTGTAAAAACGAAAACGAGCTAGAAACAAAAATTTGTGTTTATTGTGGGGAATTGCTGATTAATGTCGAAAAAACTGCAACAACCAAATTCTTAGATGACAATGATGAAGATGATAACAACGTACCCAAGTGGGGATCATCACGCTTTAATACTCGAACCAATCTTATTCTTGGTATTGAAGGAGAAGTCCGCACACTAGAATTTGACGCTGAGACAATCAGTGAACTGATGATGGGGCGGGAAGATCCAAAAACTGGTGTGGTGCCGCCTATTAATCTTTCCTCATATGGGGCGATAGAAAAAGGCGTTTCTCGTAAACATGCTTCCATCATTCGTAAAGACGGCTCGCTTTATCTTGTTGACCACGGTAGTGCAAACGGCACCTTTTTGAATGGGCAAAAGCTAGTTGCTAATCAAGCGCGTGTATTGCGTGATGGGGATGACATACGCTTGGGAAAGTTGGAAATCCGCATTACGTTTGAACGTGTCACAAAAAAAGGATGATGTGTGACGCACGTGCGTACTAATGAACAATGGGTATCAGAACTTAGTCAGAATGATCCGGTGGCTTTGGCAGATTTACGCACACATATCCGCCGGAGCATTCTTTATTATCTCAGCCGAGAACGGAGTGATTTACGAGACAGGTCTGGGCAAGAATTAGAGCAAATGGCAGATGACATGGCACAAGATGCTACGCTGCGTGTGATGGAAAACCTGGCAAACTTTCGTGGTGAAAGTAAATTTACAACCTGGGTTAATCGAATTGCCGTGCGGATTGCTATTAGTGAATTGCGGCGGGCACGTTATAAAAACTTCAGCCTAGATAACATCACAGCAGATGGTGACTTGATACCAGATTCTGCCAAACTGAACTTAAATCAGCGTCCTCCACAACCAGAAGATGCTGTTGAACGGGATGACGTGATGACGACCATCTTCCAGACAATGAAATCAGCACTAACTGAGCGACAATATCAAGCATTGGTGGCGGTAGCGTTGCGTGGTGTACCGATGGATGTTGTGGCGGAGCAAATGGAGACAAACCGTAACGCGCTGTATAAGTTGTTACATGATGCTCGCCGCAAGCTAAAGGCACATTTGGAGTCTCAAGGCTTGTCTATGGAGTATATGATGCGTTTGTTTGAACGATAAGCGCAGCTTATTAAAATCAATTATTTACTTATGACGCACTTTAAGAAATTAACCGAGTATTTCCTAACAACCGGATTGTGTTTGAATCACATCCTAACCAATAACTAACAACAACTAGTTTTATTTAGAGGCGTATCAGCATGAGTCTAAGAAGAAAAACGGTATTAATCCTCAGCATCGTTCTCGCCGTGCTGATTATTTTGATGATCTTAGCAGCACAATTTATTGTGTTTGCTGGTTATAACCAACTTGAAGAACAAGCGATCCAGAATGAACTACAACGTGTACGTAATCTACTCCAAACAGAATTAACTGGCTTACAGACCAGTGCTTTTGATTATTCTCGCTGGGATGATACGTATGACTATGTTGTATCCCCAGACCCCACTTATATTGAAGACAATTATATCCCCCTCACCTATGATGATTTTGGACTAGATGTCATTTTCATTTTGGATGCTGAGCAAAATGTGGTTTATGCTGTTCAACACCAAGATGGTGAATTGGTTGATCCACCGGCTGACCTGACGGAATTGGTGTTAAATACAGAGCGGCTGGCAATACGTCGTGATGAAACCGACCTCGTGAGTGGGTATATTGAGTGGAATGGGAGGCTAGTGATGGCAGTCTCCACACCGATTGTCACCAGCGAGGGAGAAGGTCCGGTGCGCGGGGCGATGATCTGGTTACGTTTGATAGATACGGATGAAATCCAACGGCTGACTGAGATCTCTCGCTTAACATTAGATTTACGCATAATCAATAGTGATCTGCCAGAAAGCTGGCAACAAGCTCAACAAGCCTTAATGGCTGGGCAAACAGAATGGATTAAACCAGTCAACAATAACCTGATTGCTGGGTTTCTTGAATTAGATGCGTTAGAAAGTGATACACCAATTGCTTTATTACGTGTGGAAACCAACCGCAACATCCATCAACAAGGGCAGCGCAGTCTGTTTTTATTAGTGGCTGCCTTGGTGGTAATCGCTCTGACGACATTTTTAGCTGTGATGATCCTGTTGGAGCGTTTGGTTATCAATCGCCTCTATACACTTAACACGGCAGTCCATCAAATTGGTAAGGGCAAAAAAGGTGTTAAGCTGCCCACCGATGAACCAGATGAGCTTGGACAACTTGCCAAAACCATGGAACAAACTTTTGCCGCCCTAAACAAAACCCAAAATGAATTAAGACAGAGCGAGGAACGCCTACGGACATTGGTAGCAAGTGCGCCAGTCATCTTGCTCACATTGGATAAAGACGGCGTGTTTACGTTTTTACAGGGGCGCGGTTTAGATGACATCGATGTGCAACCAGGGCAATACGTTGGGCAATCGGTCTTTGACGTGTATCAACATAATCCCGCTTTTCTTGATTCGATTCGTCGCGCATTAAATGGCGAAGTCTTTAACAACCTAATCGATTTTACCGATTCCGTCGCTTTAAGTATTTGGTACTCCCCTGTTAAAAATGAACAAGGGATGGTCGAGGGGGTCATCTGCGTGGCGACGAACGCCACAGAACGCAAACAAATTGAAGATAATTTGCGCGCCGCCAAAGAAGCCGCAGAAGCCGCCAGCCAAGCCAAAAGCACCTTTTTGGCAAATATGAGCCATGAATTGCGCACTCCGCTGAATGCCATCATTGGCTTTGTTGGGATTATGCTGATGGGCAACACCCTTAGCGAGAAAGATTATCATCGGGCGGATCGCATCCGTGTTAATGGGGAACGCTTGCTTTCTTTAATTGACGATATTCTTGATCTCAGCCGCATTGAAGCCGGGCGGGTGACCCTCGTACCGGAGGAAGTCAACGTAAGGGAAGAAGTTCACTTTTTAGAAAAGCGATATGCAGAAGAAGCGAAGGAGAAAAACCTCAGCCTTAATGTCACCATTACGGATGATGTGCCGGAAATTATCCGTATTGATCGAGATGCCTTCCCTAAAATTATTGATAACCTGCTGTCAAATGCGATCAAATTCACCCGTGAAGGCAGTGTGGATATGTTCGTGATGCGCAGTGGTGTGAATTTGAATATCATCGTCTCTGATACAGGTGTTGGTATTCCTCCGCACATGCATCAGGTTATTTTTGAAAGTTTCCGGCAAGTTGATGATTCGTCTACCCGTGAATTTGGCGGGATGGGGCTAGGCTTGGCAATTGTCCATCATCTTTGTAAGGCGATGGGCGGGACAATTCAGCTTGAAAGCGTCGTTAATCAAGGATCAACATTTACCGTAACATTGCCCATTTTATCCTAAGGAGCGCGCAACATGGCTTTTCAGTTACAACCGAATGCCCTAAAAGGATGGCGGGTCGTCGTCATTGATGACGAACCCGATAGCTTAGAAGTAGTTAAGTTCTTGTTACAGCGGTACGGCGCGGAGGTACATACCGCCACAGATGGACAAAGTGGATTAGCTCTGATTAACGATGTACGCCCCATGTTTGTCGTTTCAGATTTGGCGATGCCCAAAATCACCGGTGAAGAGTTAGTTAGGCGTGTTAAAGATGATCGGGTGTTATCACACATCCCAATGATCGCCCTGAGTGCCCATGCCAAAAAAGAAGATTATGCGCGGGCGATCTCCGCTGGTTTCCATGCTTATATGGTCAAACCACTACGCCCAGAAACATTTGTGAAGGATTTAATTCGGTTGATGCTGGATATACCTCATATTGCTAGCGCATTGGAGAAAGAATAATGCCCGTAAGAGTGCTTGTTGTGGAAGATGAAGCCGATGGCAGCGATGTCGTGGTGGGCATTTTAGCACACCATAATATGCAAGCGGATGT
>RFHA01000200.1 GCA_003696565.1 Chloroflexota bacterium | reverse complement strand
ATGTTTGGGTGTTGGGAGCTTTATTGAAATGATCTATCATCCATTTTCTGAATTTCCGCTTGTTGCCCGCCCAGATGATCCTAACTGGCAGGATGTAACAATCAATTTTCTGATAGCCTTAGGGGCTTATAGCATTGGTGATTGTGAAACAGCCCAAATATATTGGGACCATGTACAAACTGGTATGGAAGCTATATTAGTATCTAGTGCCGATGTAACTTATTCAGGACAGCTAGAACAAACAATCGCCTATTTACATTTTTATCGTGGGAACTGCGCCCTTATTAACGAAGATTATCCACTAGCTGTTGATTATTTTGAAGAATCGCTCCAAATTTATGAGCAAAATGGTTTTGATTATCGGTACGGCATGGATGCAACTATCAACTTAGCGTGGGCGTTAAGCCAGTTAGATCAAACGGATCAAGCTTTGGCTTATCTTGACCAAGCAATCGGTTCACAATTTGAATGGGTACAAGCCCATGCTTTGATGATTAGAGCTTTGGTTTATGCTGAAGAAAGCAATTTTGAAGCAGCTTATCGGGATTTAAATGAGTCCGAAAGAATCAGTGGAGACGAATTATTAACAAACATTGAACGTATTCAATTTCTTATTTTAGAAGGTGATTATATAGATGCATTAGCAGAAATTGATCGCTTAGAAAAAAACGTCGCCGCTCCACAAGCTCTTTTCTTCCGTGCACTCATTGCTTATCAACAAGAAGACATTAACCTTGCTCGAGAATATTTTGAGGAATATATCGAAAGTACACCTTATGGTTACATGACAAATCTCGCATTAGAATATATGGAGGTGATGGAAACAGAAAACTAAGCGAGAATTATCAAATGAAATTGCTTTATATCTCAATCAGTCTTATCTTATTAATGCATATTAATATTATCGCACAAGAAACAACACCTGAACCTATTACGAATGTGCGTGTCTCCTATTTTAGCGCAACAACAGATGATATTATTGATGTTTTTTTTCAATCATTAGAAGCTCAACTCGCAGAAAACGACCTAACGCTTGAGATTGTCGAACTTGAAACAGGCGACCCAATGCTGCATATCTTGTTCCGTCCACTCAATCCACGAGGACCCAGCGCACAAACAGAGGCTGATACTGTCTATGTTTTAAACCCGCTTCAATCTCCCTTTGAATATCCATCCCTCACAACTATTCTGACAGATCGCGCAGTCATTATCGCTGCCCCGCCAGAAATTTCTGCTCAATTTGCGACAGGATTGCTGTTATTCATCATCGGAAATTGTGAAGCCAACACCACAGACTTATTCATAGCATTACAGGGTGCTGTGGAAAATCCAGCATGGGACGATCAACTTAATTTTTATCTTGGTAATTGCGCGTTGATTAATGAGGAATATCAAACCGCGATTGATTTTTTCTCCTTAGTACAAAATGATGCCCTGAATAATCCATACTGGTCAACTGCTATCAACACAAGTTTTGCCTATATCATGCTAGGTGAGAGTGAAACAGGATTTCAATTGTTAGGGGATTTAATCGCCTTACTTCCCGCCTGGTCACCAGATATCGCAGATGTATTAACCCGCCGTGCTATGCTTTATGCCATGACAGATAACCAAGCCGCTGCACTTCATGATTTTGAAGCTGCACTCACTGCCAATCCCAATTTTGCGCCGTGTTTTTATTACCGTGGAATCTATTATGCAGACTTAGGTCAAATTGATGCAGCACGTGCCGATTTACAACGCTATTTAGAACTAGCACCAGAAGGGGAATTCGCCGAAACCGCGCTAGAATATTTACAAAACTTATAACCAAACCTAATCTCAGCACATTGGACTCCTAGCAGGTTTCTTGCTTCATGTTAAAATCGGCTCCCCAAATAATTTTTAGGAGTCGATATATGCGTTTTACTACAATATTTCTATGTATTCTTTTTGTGTTTATCGGAAGCGTTGTCGCTCAAGAAGAAGAAAGCTTGACGCTTGAGGGGCTTAACGACACGGTAGAAATCTTTTGGGATGACTGGGGTGTCCCTCATATTTACGCCAGCAATGTCTATGATCTAGCATTTGCACAAGGGTATATCCAAGCCATGGATCGCTGGTGGCAAATGGAGTTTTCTCGTCATATTGCTGCTGGACGGCTTCAGGAATTAACAGGTTATAACCCGAGTTTAATGGGCACAGATGTCTACCTTAGAACGCTTGGTATTTATGAAACAGCTCGCCTTGAATATGAAACCAATTATTCTCAACATAGCCTTTTCATCATTGAAGCCTTCGCTGATGGAGTCAACGCATACATCAGTAGCCACACACCCAATGAGCTTGCACTGGAATATCGCCTGTTAAGTATTATCGGCGTGGAGCCAGAAATTTACCCCTGGACTCCCGTTGATAGTATCGCCTGGGGTAAGGTCATGGCATTACAATTAGGTGGTAATATGGATGTGGAAGAGTTGCTATCCAGCATCCTCACAGTGATCACCCCAGAAATGCTACAAGACTACTTGCCAGAATATCCATATGACTCTAAACCGAGCATTTTACTTCCAGAGGATTTACCCATTACCCAAGCACCACTGACATCTCGTCAAGTAGATACAGTGGGTATCCGTGGATTAGATATTACACCCATAGGCGGTTATGACCCAGAACTTGCTGCAAACTATATGCCGTTTGGTGATGGGATCGGAATTGGTAGTAATAACTGGGTTGCTTCTGGTGAGATTACAGAAACCGGTTTACCGCTTATGGCAAATGACATGCATCTGGGCATACAAATGCCATCCATTTGGTATGAAATCGGCTTACATTGTACCCCTGTGAGTGAGGATTGCCCTTATAACGTCGTCGGCTTTGCATTTTCTTCTAGTCCATTAATTGTTGCAGGGCATAATGACCGTATTTCTTGGGCATTTACCAATGTCGGACCTGATACACAAGACTTATACCAAATTCGAGTAAACCCAGATAACGATCTACAATACGAATGGGATGGTGAATGGCGGGATATGACTGTGCGAGAAGAAACAATCCGCTTTGGTGATGATACCGACCCTATAACATTTCAAGTCCGCATAACACACCTAGGACCAATCATCAATGACACGCTAGAGGGGTTTAACAACGATAACCCACTTGCCCTACGCTGGACATCACTAGAGCCAGGTGAACTATTCACAGCCCTTATTCAAATGAACGCAGCGCAAAATTGGCAAGAATTCCGTGAAGCCTTAACATACTGGGATGCACCTTCACAAAATATCATTTATGCCGATGTCGATGGCAACATCGGGTATCAAATGCCAGGACGTATCCCAATTCGTGCGCCAGGGCATACTGGGCAGTTACCCGTCCCCGGTTGGACGAGTGAATATGAATGGCGCGGTTACATCCCATTTGATTATCTGCCACGTATCTTTAACCCAGAGCGCGGTTGGATCGCTTCAGCAAATCAGCGTGTTGTCCCGCCTGCGTATTATGATTATTTACAACAAGAGCTTGGTGATGAATTTGGAGCTGATTCTAATTTCACAATTCACCTAGAAACTGCATATGGCTATCGGGGGAATCGTATTAATACACTACTAGAGGACTTGAAACCTCATAGCATACAGACCTTCATGCAAATGCATGGTGATAACTATGATGGTAGCGCAGCAGAGATATTGCCATATCTAGCAGATTTAACAATTGAAGATGCAGAACTTGCTACCATAAGAGATTGGCTTTTGACGTGGGATTACCATATGGATATGGATAGCGCACAAGCCGTGCTTTATGCACATTTTTGGTCTCGCTTGGCAAATAACATCTTCAATGACCAATTTCAAGGTGTATATCGTGCATCCGGTACCAATAATGAGTTATGGGCAGTTTATCAACTTCTACAAGAGCCTGATAACATCTGGTGGGATAATATCGAAACAGATGATATAGAAACCCCTCAAGACATTTTATTGCAATCACTACAAGAAGCTTATGATTATGCTGTAGAAACCCTCGGTGAGGATTATACAGCATGGCGTTGGGGAGCAATCCACACAACGACATTTGTCAGTAACCCCATAGGTGCAAGCGGGATGACTGCATTAGAACAACAAGTCAATCGCGGTCCAGTTGAAACAGCCGGGACAAATAACGCCATTAATGCCACGAGCTGGCGAATTGGCGCATTGGATTTTTCCGTCCGTGCTGGACCATCTGAGCGTGTTATCTATGACTTAAGCGATTGGAGCAATAGCCGGTCTATTCATACCATCGGGCAAAGCGGGCATCCTTCCAACCCACATTATGACGATATGATTGATCCCTGGCGAAACATCGAATATCGCATCATGTTATGGACACGAGAACAAGTAGAAGCAGCTGCTGTGCGTAAATTAACACTCACACCACAATAATAAACCGATAAACTCAAACAGAAGGCAAGCACATTCTTAAACGTTGCTTGCCTTCTATAATCATTATCGAGGATTCATGTTTTCTAGCTTGGCGATTATACCTAACATAATTTCATCTGCACCACCACCAATTGAGGTCAAACGGGCATCACGGAAATAACGCGAGATCGGTGTTTCTTCCATATAACCCATGCCACCATAAAATTGCAAACAAGTATCAGCTACCTCACGCATTAAACGTCCGGCTTTTAATTTACACATTGATGCAATACGTGTAATCTCCATCCCATCCGCACCAGCTTCAATCAACGCCGCACACGAATAATTTAGCTGTTTAGCTGCTTCAATTTCGGTTAATAATTCTGCTAATTTAAATTGAATCCATTGATTAGCAATCAGTGGCTTACCAAATGCTTTGCGCTCTTGGCAATATTTGATTGTATCCCGTACAGTGTATTCCGCGCCTGCCACACCACCTAACGCCCCAACTAAACGCTCTACTTGGAATTGTTCCATCTGATAATAAAAGCCCATGCCCTCCTCACCAATACGGTTACTCACAGGCACGCGCACATTTTCAAAAGAAAGCACAGCTGTATCACTGGAATGATTCCCAAGTTTCTTCAGCTTTTTACTGACGGAAAAACCTGGTAGGTTTGTCGGCACGATGATAAGCGACATCCCCTGATACCCCTCTCCAGGAGACGTTCGCGCTAGCAAGCAAAGCCAATCCGCCTGGGTACCATTGGTAATATACATCTTGCTGCCATTAATAACATACTCATCACCATCACGCTCAGCACGGGTTTGTATACCCGCCACATCCGAGCCAGCGTTTGGCTCTGTCACGGCAATAGCACAAACCATCTCCCCACGAATTGCTGGTGTAAGATATTTTTGTTTTAACTCGTGTGAACCATGCTTCGCCAATGCCGGCGTTGCCATATCCGTTTGTACAAAAACCGCCATGGGTATTCCAGCCGCACCCGCCCGTGCCAATTCCTCTGCCAGCACAACGGTATACCAAATATCCGCCCCTGCACCACCATATTCCTCAGGATAATTCAGCCCCAAAAAGCCGAGATCACCCATTTTTTTGAATAGATCATGTAACGGAGCAATCTCTTGTTCTTCCCACTCATCCACATAGGGACGGATTTCTTTTTCTACAAATGCCCGTACGGACTTACGAAACATCTCATGCTCTTCAGTAAATCTTGTTTGGGGAACAGCCTGTAAAACCATAATTTATTAAACTCCATTAAAAACTTAACAAGTGTTCACTATTTTTACCGCGTTTTCATCCGACGATCAACTATTGGGATGCGTAACACTGGAATAGCACCACGATTAGGCGGTGCATTATCTGCATGAACACGCCATTTAATCACCATATCTTCTTTATTGATTTGATCAAAATCATCACTCAGCTCAATTTGCCAAACAAGCGAAAGACTGGGCAAAATTGGGTCAAACCGCGCCGGACCAAACTTCTGCATCGGGGTCGTGCCGACCATCTCCACATCCACCACATCACGCACCGTGTTATCCTCATAAAACTCCGCATAAACGATGCCATCTTCTTCTATCAAATCCCGTTGCTGATAGTCATCTGGCGGTAGTAGAAATTCTGGGATTAAAATAAAGCTATTCACATATTGCGCATAAACCCGCCCCACATTACGCGCTCGAACATGTAAAATATAGCGATGACGATAAGTGACACCATTCCCCATATAATCCGAACGCCCAATAGTATAGGCTTCAATCTCAAAAGACAGCTCAATCAATGGATGGCGGCTACGGTTCATAATATCGCGGATTTCGTAATCATCCATCGGGACAGATTCAAAATTATGTCGTTTATAGTATTTGCGGCTGTTCGCTTGGTGCGCAGTATCGCTTTGCGGAATTTCCACCACATACACCACATGATTCGGGGCAGTATCTAGCGAAACAGGGTGGATCACCACACCATCAATACGTGGGCGAATGTTACCAATCACCTGCTCTAGCCATTCTTTAGGGAATTCCGTGCGGTCGATAGGGTCTAAAGCATAAGGCAAATGACGTTTATCATATTCCCGACACTCAGCTATGCCATAAATTAAGATACCGCCTGCGGCATTTGCCATTGCAGAAACATCTTTGGTAATCTCATCTTTTTTCTGTGTGTTTTTTTCCAGCGCAGCAGCTGCTTTATATTCAAGGGTGAGGCTTTCTTCAATTCCTTGGTCAATTAATTGTTGCAAACGGGCTTGATCCCACATACCTCTAGCCTATAAATCCGGTTTAATGGCTATTATAGCAAACATCAATGGGATGATAGGTTTGTCTTTGGGTGGAAACATCCGCCGCCCTTCCGCTTCAACCATATCTGGAAAAGGCTTCCATCCATTACTATAGGGATATTCTTTTAACAATTGCAATGTTAAACCTGCATCCAGTAATGCCATTACATGATCCGCAATCCCCCAGGGGAATTCATAACTGCTCTGAGGATTGACAAATTTTTCTTGTATCTGAATCGGCAAATTCGTATGTGTTAATGCACCACCGGATTCCGCCACATAATCCCCAACACCATCACCTGCGATCAGTGTTCCCCCCATATAGTCATAATGTAGTATCCAATCCTTTTCAAACATCAAAGCCGCCGGGTGGAATTCAATCATGACAAATTTGCCTCCTGGCTTCAGTGCAGACGCTATCCCACGCCCCCATCGCTGAAGATCAGATAACCAACCTGTCGCCCCATAAGACGTGAATACCACATCAAAAGTCCGTCGGTTTTGATCAAACCAATCAAATAGATCACTGCGGATAAATACCCCAGGGATACCAGAATCGCGTGATAAGCATGTGGCAAAATCTACTGCTTCATCGCTGATGTCCACACCAGTTACATCCGCGCCAAGTTTGGACGCTATACTTAATGTATCCTGTCCAGCATTACACTGAAGGTGTAACAAAGATTTACCACGCAGATTGCCCAATAATGCTACTTCTTCAGGGAATAATGTGCTGCCACCTTCTCTTAAAAATTTTGCTTGATCTCCCTTATGTTGATTGTGCCGGCGCGTTGCCTCATTCCAAGAGAGTCGATTTTGTTCATGATATTGATTTGGCATTACCAATTAGTCCATTTATAAACAACAGGCGGAAGAGCTAAATCCGCCTGTACAATCTTGTTTTATTGCTTTAAATCAAACTTATGCGGATTACGGATTAAATGATAAATTGCACGGTCATCTTCTTTCTTGTATCCTGGCAATTTACCGCCGCGAATATGAATCAAATAATAAAGCTCCGGTGACATACGGTGATTTGCTAGCGTAAAAAATACCCCCCCCAATGATCGCTTGCGTGAACCATCCTGGGTCATCATGCCTTCGCCTTCATAAATTTCATGGGCTTCTTTTAGCAAATGCAGCACAAAACTATGACCACATAACAACACCATGGAATGAATACGCCGGACAGGCTTACGCCATTCCTCACCTAATTCTTTCACAACTGCTTCTGCTGTTTCCCGTGCTTTTTTAGAAAGTCCCCGTTCCACCGCCTGCATATCTACTTCAGGATAACTAATTGAGATATACTGCCCATCTAATACATAACCGTTTAGCGTGTGGTTCGCTTTGGTAGCGGCTTTTTCCATTGCCATACTGACCAAAGCATAGCGAATATTAAAGCGTTCATTTAAACCAAATTGAACTGATTCAACTTCGCCAAATTGATCAAACAACGCCTTAATATCATCTTCAGTCACGTTTTGGGTCAAATTAGCAACATATAATGTTTTACCCATCACGGTCCCCCTTTACATTCTAAAGTTGCCATAATGAGGTGCGCCTTCACTTACCCAATCTCGATTATACGACATCGACAATCCAATTGTTAAGGCATCGCGGGTCAAACGGGGATCAATCATGCCATCATCCCAAATGCGTGCCGTGCCATAATATGGGTCTGATTCTTGCTCAAATTTATACTTGACCATAAATTTCATCTGTTCAATCTGCTCTAAATCCGGCTCAATTCCCCGCCGACGTGCAGCATTTTCTTGAACAATCCCCAACACACCAGCCGCTTGCTCCGCACCCATCACCGCCGTGCGGCTAGTGGGCCAAGCAAATAACAACGTTGGATCATATGACCGCCCACACATCGCATAATATCCAGCACCATATGCCCCACCAACCAGCACCGTAAACTGCGGGACATTGCTATTTGCCACAGCATTAATCATCTGGCTGCCATGCTTAATGATGCCGCCTTCTTCATACTTTTGCCCGACCATAAAGCCGGTAATGTTTTGTAAATAAATCAATGGCGTGCGGTTAGTGTTACAAAGCTGAATAAACTGCGTTGCTTTATTCGCACTATCTGAAAATAAAATACCATTATTTGCCAAAATACCCACAGGAAAGCCATTGATATGAGCCGTACCTGTCACCAATGTCGCCCCATAATCCGGCTTAAATTCCACAAAGCGCGATCCATCCACAATACGGGCAATGATTTCACGCATATCAAGCGGTTTACGGATGGTGTCAATTGGCACAATCCCAAGTAATTCATCTGGATCATATAATGGCGGTTCTGGTTCACGCAGATTTGCATTGATGGTTTTTCTCCAGTTCAAACTCGCGACAATCTCTCGTCCGATTCGGATCGCATCCGCATCATCTTGCGCCACATAATCCGCCAAACCAGATAGCCGTGCGTGCATATCTGTTCCACCAAGCGTCTCCTCGTCTACTTCTTCACCGGTTGCCATCTTAACCAATGGTGGACCACCTAAAAATGCCATTGCCTTATGACGCACAAAGACCGTGTAATCACTCAAACCGGGGACATATGCCCCGCCTGCCGTGGAATTACCAAACACAAGTGAAATTTGAGGAATACCTTTTGCGCTCATCCGAGCTTGATTAGCAAATGTACGCCCACCAGGCACAAAAATATCAGCTTGATGCGGCAAATTTGCCCCACCAGATTCAACCAGATAGAGCGTAGGCAAGTGATTGGTTTCTGCAATTTCTTGTGCGCGTAATGCCTTATCCAATGTTACAGGATAAGTTGTCCCACCCTTGACGGTTGCCTCATGCGCACTAATCAAACATTCCACCCCGCTCACAACACCGATTCCGGTAATTGTCCCTGCACCAGGGGTTTCATTGTCGTACATATCCCAGGCAGCAAGTGGTGATAATTCCAAAAAGGGCGTGCCAGGATCAAGCAATAGCTCCACACGCTCACGCGGCAATAACTTACCACGGTCTAAATGTCGCTGACGAGCGCGCTCACTCCCGCCTTCACGCACCTTCGCCTGACGCTCCTCTAAAATTTGAACTAATTTGCAGTTATGTTCATAATTTGCTTGATAATCTTCACTCTTTTTGTCAATTTTGGTCTGAATAACAGGCATAGTTATCAATCTCTAATTCTAATTGGGAACATTTGCCTTTAATGATAACGCAATAGCCACCTAAACAGAAAAGGATTTAACAGATATTAAGCACTTATCACAATACATCAAAGGTTTTTATTAAATTTATCTGAAATTATCCCCCCCTAGTATTTGGGGGGTAAATACTCATTGACGAGCCCCAAGAATACATGTAAGATTTCTCATGAAACGTTTATTTGAGAATAGCAAATCAAAATGCTAACACCTCATTACAAAAAAAATTGTTCCCTCAGTGTATACCACGCTTTATTAGCGTCATCACGGCGATATTCAACCCGTGATTTTAATCATACCCACTCCCCACCCCAAAACTAATTTTTATTCATTATCAAGCCAAATAATGGACTTGATTTAGTCGATTCAATTCGAGTCGATGTTTTGTGTGTTTGTTTTCTTGTAATCGGAGAAGAGTCTAATCATGGGTATCAACATACGCCAGTTTCTAATTGGGAAACCGCTGGCAACCAACCAGGCAATTCATCAGCGGTTGACAAAAGTCAAGGCATTAGCTGTTTTTTCCTCAGATGCGTTGTCGTCTAGTGCTTATGCTACAGAAGCCATTTTATTGGTATTAGTTGGAGCTGGAACGGGTGCGCTTGGGTTATCGTTACCTATCGCAATTGGTATCGCTGCCCTGTTACTGATTGTAGCGTTTAGCTACTTCCAAACCATCCATGCCTACCCCAACGGAGGTGGTGCATATATCGTCGCAAAAGATAATTTAGGAACTGGACCAGGGTTAGTTGCAGCAGCGTCGCTATTAATTGACTATACATTGACGGTGGCAGTCAGTGTCTCTGCTGGCGTGGCAGCCATCACATCTACCTTTACTGCGCTAGATGAATTTCGTGTCCCTATCGCTTTATTTATTGTGACATTTATTACGATTATCAATTTGCGCGGAGTAAAAGAAAGTGGCACGTTCTTCTCGATCCCAACCTATATGTTCGTTGTTGGCATTTTGGCAATGATCGCTTACGGCGTGATCCGCGTTTTGACCGGCAACATTCCTGATCCTGAAGAAGGTCAGGTTGTGGTGCGGGAGGCAACTGCCGCCACCAGTGGACTAACATTATTTATTATTCTACGCGCTTATGCAGCCGGATGCACTGCCTTAACCGGTGTAGAGGCGATTTCAAACGGTATTCCTGCCTTTAAGCCCCCAGAAAGTAAAAATGCCGGACAAACATTGATCGTCATGATCTCCTTATTAGTGACAATGTTCGTTGGGATTACGTTCTTAGCGAATTTCTTCCCGATTGAAGTCCACGAAGGCCACATGGAAAGCACTATCTTGGCGCAAATCAACGCGGAAATATTTGGGGAAGGCAGTATCCTGTTTTTCTACATTCAGCTTGCCACATTGTTAATCTTATCATTGGCAGCAAATACCGCCTTTGCAGATTTCCCACGCCTCGCATCACTCATTGCGGGGGATCGTTATTTGCCGCGTCAATTAACCAACTGGGGGGATCGTTTAGTCTATAGCAACGGGATTGTGATGCTTTCTGTCATGGCGGGTATCCTAATCGTCATTTTTGGCGCACGTGAGCATAATCTACTGCCACTTTATGCTGTTGGGGTTTTCATCAGTTTTACCCTATCTCAAACAGGTATGGTCATTCACTGGCTGAAGGAACGAGATAAAGAAGGGTTCAAACCTGATTTTATGTGGCGTTTCCGCTTAGGGTTAAATGCTTTTGGTGCGTTGTGTACAGCGGTCGTCGGGGTCATTCTTATGGTAACCAAGTTTACTGAAGGTGCATGGATTGTGATGGTTGCCATCCCGATTTTGATCTGGCTGTTTATCACTATTCACAATCACTATCAGCAAGTTGCTGCATCCCTCACGCTAGATGGCATTGAACCTGGTGTCGTCAAATTACCAACCGGTGATCGTAATCATGTTCCGATTGTTGTTCTAATGAATAGTCTCAACCGTTGCTCTTTGCAGGCTTTAGAATATGCCTTAAACGTATCTGATAATGTGCATGTCTGCGCTATCGAGGTTGAGCCACAACAAATTGCTAAATTACGTGAAAAGTGGGAACAATGGGGATTAACGCAAATCCCGTTGGATGTCATTAAATCGCCCTATCGTGAAATCGGTCGCCCGTTGATCGAATATCTACATAAATTCGACGATGAAACACACGATAAAATCCCAACGATGGTTATGCTACCGGAATTTGTTGTATCAAAATGGTGGGAACGTCTACTGCATAATGCCACCAGTGTCACCATCCGGGAAGCACTATACCATGATCAAATTGAACGTGGGCGTGGTCGTCCTGTTATTAACGTTCCGTATCGTATTGGGGATGAGCTTTATCAGCCAGATATGGTTGGCGGATTGGCAGAAGAAGAAAAAGCCAAACGCAAGAAATATACCAAGTCATCAGGAGATGATTAAAAATTCCAAGGGGCGACACATCCGCCCCTGTTTTATTGATGTAATACTTTAATGGGAAATGTCAAAACAAATGTTGACCCTTCACCAAGTTTGCTTTCTAATCGGATTTTCCCCTGATGCATTTCAACCAACTTCTTGACGATCGCCAGCCCTAATCCAGTCCCATCAATACTATCCGTTTCAGGACGGCGAACACGATAAAAACGATCAAAAATCCGTGATTGATCTTCTGGGCTAATACCTAACCCACTATCTTGAACGATAATACGAAGAACCGCCTCACGCACCTCTGCTGAAATTTTAACCCACCCTTCCGGTGGAGTATATTTAATGGCATTACTGATTAAATTATTGAAAATCTGTTGTAAACGCTGTCCTTCACCTTCGATTTCTGGTAGATCATCCGGCAAATTCACAGTTAAAGTCATTGCTTTGCTTTCTACGTCACTGCGATGACTTTCCACACACTGCATTAAAATCGGTTTAATCTTAACCGGCTGCATCGTCACCGAAACACCCGATTCAATTCGTGCTAAATCCAATAAATCATCAATCAACTGACGCATACTATTAATAGAATTTTCCAATCGATGGATAAAATTCATTGAGGAGGCATCAAACGTATTTTTCATCTGTAGCAAATCCACATACCCCCGCATCACACTCAATGGTTGCTTAAGATCATGCGACACGGTTGCCACTAATTCGCTCTTGAGGCGGTCTGTCTCTTTAAAGGCAGTGATGTCTTGCATAACAATCGTATGCCCCCCCATCGGTAAAGATACAATACGAGTATGATAATCACGTCCATTCGGGAGTTTTAATTCCTCTGCTTCGGTTTGTTCATTAGATTGCAATGCGCGCTCATAAACTCGTAACAATGGTGAAAATTCCAATGCAGAAACCTTCTCTCCAACATAATCCTGCCCGATAAAAAGCCGCAACGCCATAATGGCTGATTGACTAATACGGACAATCCTTCCATCTGCATCAACAACAATCACAACATCTGCAATACTATCCAACACAGAGGAAAGCCGCTCATGCTCCTGAACAGTCTTTGTATGTAAATAAGCATTGTCAATCGCAATTGCTGCCCGATTCACCAACTGTTCAACAAAAGCCACTTGTGCCTGTTCAAACCCACCTTCATGCCGGCAGCCAAGTGTCAACACTCCAATAACACGCTCATCACGCATGATAGGAACCGCAAGTTCTGCTTTGATAAATTCCGGTTGCCAGGCAACATCAGGATGGTCTTTCATGTTAGTTACGATTTGTGTTGTCTTCGTTTGAGCAGCTTTTAGGGTGATAGTATTCTCATTTAACATATATTTTTGCAAAACTTCATCCGTATACGCAAAACCATAGCTATGGCTAACTATCAGGCTGTCGTTGGAATACATACAAATAAAAGCCGTTCTGGCATTAGTAAAACGCATCGCCCAATCCAACGTCATCTCAAAAACTCGCTGGGAAGTCAGCGTTTCGTTTAATTCTGAATCGAGTTGCTGCAGCATTTTAAGATGAATGACATTCTTCTTAAGCTCTTCTTCAGTTTGTTGATGATATCGCCAGTTATATAATGCAGCAGCACTATTACGTGCCAAAATAGTTAAGATATGACGAGCATCCGTATTTAAGTCTATTGAGGATTTAAATAGAATTGCCCCTACCCAAATATCATCCACAGTAACAAGTGGCAAACTGAAAAATCCAACAAAGTCCGCTGGAGATTTTGCGATTTGCTGTAATTGCGCAGTCCCCAAATCAGCTTTTGTTAACGTGATAGCATCACCTTTTAATGTCATACCATCATCGTCCATCAGTAACAAAATAGGCTCTTGAATGCCAAAATTTAAATCTTTTATGTTTTGGAGCACCATTTGCTTTAAATCAACAAGCGATACAGTCCCAGTCGTCATGGTTAAAATGCCTATCGCCATCATTTTTGGCCATTACATTTTGTAATACAGCGTTATTATAATCTAATTTGTTAATTTACAAAAACAAAAAACTTATAAAAATACCTGAGTTTTATGAAAAAGTTCTGAAGATTTGCTTGCATCCCAACCAAAGACTAT
>RFHA01000199.1 GCA_003696565.1 Chloroflexota bacterium | reverse complement strand
TTCATCTCAGCTTAGGGAGCCGTAGTGGTTTCGTTGGTAATGTGTTTGCTCCTCACCGGAGCGTCGCAAAGAATACCATCCTCACTTCCTCATGTCAAGAGCAATTCGTCACACAAATTGAAATTCCTTATCAAACGCCATCCGGCTGCAAGCCATCAGTCATATCTTCAGAAGGACGGCGTGATAATTTGTATCCGTGCTTTTTGATAACACGCTCAATTGCTGTCAAATCTCCTGGGCTATCATCACCTAAAATATCCTTGATATAAACTTCCTGCACAACAACCATCACAATCACTAAAATTGGCACAGCCAAAATAATCCCAATTACGCCAAAAAAACCGGCAACAATGATTTGTCCCAGTAGAATTAGCACAGGTGGGATGTTCACGCTTTCTGATGTCACCAGTGGACCGATTACTTGATTTTGCAAAAACGATATACCGTAAATCACAATAATGACCCATAACAGGCGGTCGGGAGCCTGTACAGCTGCCACCGCTAATGAAACACCAACAGCAATTAACTCGCCAAAATTTGGCACTAAAGAAAAAATTGCCGTTAACACCGCTAACGCAGCTGCCTGCTCAATACCTATTAAGCGTAATCCGATATATGTCCCTATCCCACTGACAACCATGCCGATTAACTGCGCAACAATCCAACGGCGTAGTAAGGTGTTTAACCGTTCCATGATGTAATAAACTCGATGCCGATACCATTTTGGAAACAATTTAACAAACCCGTTTTTGTATTGATCCGGGTTGGATAAAAAGAAGATCGTCAAGAAAAATACGATCAACACACTCAGCAATGTATTGGCAATGCCGCCTAAAAACGGCAAAACAGATCCGCTTAGTTGGCTTAAAGCATCTAATACCTGTTCCCCAACACGCCGAATCGTTTCTACATTAATTGTCTCTTCTTCAGGGTTTAAAATCCCTAAATCTTGCAGAATTGGGTAATCTTCTACTAATTGCCCGCTATTATAGTATTCAATTGCCTCATTCACGCCGTCTGCAATGGCATCCCCCAATAAAACAAACTGGTCAACTAATGTCGGCAAGACCATCAATGTTAACAAATACGCTAGCAAACCAAAGCCGGCAAAGGTTATCAAAATTGCTGGGAAGCGTCGAATACCAAATCGACTCAAAAATCGAACAGGCATAGAGATTAGAATCACAAGGATAATCGCAGCAAGCCCATATAATAAAATGTTGCGAATATTCCACAACACAAGCCCAGTTAACACCAACGCTAGACCAATCATCAGCCAGCGAGTATTGCTATAATTGGGAGGTAACGCTTCTGTATTCACCATACTAGCCTGTATATTTAACAACAACGATGGTCATATCATCAAATGGGGGCGTGCCAGCACAAAATGTGTCCACATCATCCATAATGGTTTGCAAAATCTGGTCTGCTGGTAGTTGTACGCTCTGCTTCACAATGTTAACTAATCGTGCTTCGCCATAAGCATCACCATGTGGATTTTCCGCTTCTGTCACGCCATCTGTGTAATATACCAACACATCACCAGGCTGCAACTGAATAGGTATTTCTTGTAAAGGATTATCAGGAAACCAACCAACTGCCCGTCCACCCCGTGGTAAAAATTCCACAGTTTGGTTAGCATGACGATAGAAAAGCGGCGGATTATGCCCAGCGTTCACATGGGTGCTGTGTCCATCAGCTTGTAAATGGCTATAGTAAATAGTGACAAACATACCACTTTCTGCATCTTCCAAAATCAGGTCGTTTGTTCGCCCAATAATTTGTAACGGTGTTAATCCAGCATGTGCATTGGCGCGGATCATCGTCCGGGCAACCGCCATAAACAACGCAGCCCCCGCCCCTTTGTCTGATACATCAGCGATGACAACGCCAAATCGATCATCTGCCAAGGCAAATGCATCATAAAAATCCCCGGCTGTTTCACGTGCTGCTTTCCAAAGTGTTGCGACATCATAACCAGGGATACGGGGAATTGATTGTGGTAGCAAAGATTGCTGAATTTCACTTGCCATTTGCAGCTCTCTTTCCATACGCCCTTTTTCTACCGCAACGGCATATAATCGGGCGTTTTCTAGCGCAATACCCGCTTGCCCTGCTACCGCATTGAGCAAATCCGCATCGGCTTGAGTAAAGTTCCCCATGCGCATAGACGTATCGACATAAACCACACCCACCAACCTATCTTTGACAATCATCGGCGCGCACAAAATCGCCCGCAACCCGCGCATGATAATACTTTGCCCGGCTTGGTATCGGGTATCAAACTGAGCGTTATTCGTCAGCAACGTTTTGCGGGTGGCAACAACTTCACGCACAATCGTTGTACTATACCCTTCCTCATCTAGTTTCTCGCCATCTGTACCCTTAATCACCAGTGTGCGCAATTCACCCTCATCATCAGCAATCATTAAAAAGCCGCGTTGTGCTTTGGTAATTGCCATGACCGAATCCATCACATTATTCAATACTTCATCAAAATCGAGGCTGGAGTTCATCGCCCCGGTAATTTCATACAATGTCCATAAATGCTCCGGACTGAGGTTTTGTTGAGTCATACTTCTCTCCGTTGTCATAAGCATTACCTTTCATAATGGTAGCATAGAATTCTCAATTACTTGCAACGAGTGTTAAAATAGAGCAAATTGGCAATCATCATAACTTTATAAGGAGAGATAATGAGCCAACCACATGAGTATGCTCGTGAAAATGCAGATCAATTCCGGCAGCAGCTTCATGATTTGTTGCGGATTCCCAGTGTTAGCACAGACCCTGCGCGTGCGGGTGCTGTTCAAGAAGCAGCTGAATGGTTAGCCGATAATATGCGGCGTGCCGGGATCGAAAATGTCAAGGTCTATCCCACCTCAGGACATCCAATTGTCTATGGGGATTGGCTACATGCAGAAGGTGCGCCAACAGTATTAATCTATGGACATTACGATGTACAACCCGCAGATAAAGCCGATGGTTGGATTGATGATCCTTTCAATCCAATAGAACGCGATGGCAAGATTTATGCTCGTGGTGCTTCAGATGACAAAGGGCAGATGTTTATCCATGTTAAAGCGGTCGAATCAATTCTTAAAACAGTTGGGAAACTTCCCGTCAATGTAAAATATTGCATTGAAGGAGAAGAAGAAGTAGGATCGCCGAATTTGCCTAAATTCTTAAAAGAACATCAGGACTTATTAAAAGCGGATGTTTGTGTCATCTCTGATTCTGGAATTTTATCAAAGAATCAGCCATCTATTGTATATGCCCTACGGGGTATCCTTGCGCTTGAAGTTGAGGTACGTGGGCCCGCAATTGATTTACACAGTGGTATGTATGGTGGGGCTGTCCATAATCCTGTACAAGCTTTGGCAGAGATCATCGCCCAATTACACGATCAGGATGGACATGTTACGGTACCTGGTTTTTATGATGATGTGCTGGAGCTGACCCCAGAAGAACGGGCTGAGCTGAAAAAGACCGATTATAGTGAAGAGGAATGGATTAAGATGAGTGGCGCACCACGCGCGTGGGGAGAGCCAGAATTTACCATTCGGGAGCGTATCGGTGCACGCCCCACCCTAGAGATCAATGGTATGGCAGGCGGTTTCTATGGTGATGGGATCAAAACTGTTTTACCAGCTCGTGCCATCGCTAAGATTACGTGCAGACTTGTTGCAAACCAAGACCCACAACGCATATTTGAAGCCATTCGTAATTATGTCATGCGCATTACACCACCGTCTGTTGTAGCGGAAGTACGCCAATTAAAAGGTAGTGGGCATCCAGTTCAGGTTGATATTGACACCCCAGCGATGCAGGCTGCCGTTCGTGCTTATGAGAAAGGTTGGGGTAAAGCCCCGGTCTTTATGCGCGAAGGTGGTAGTATCCCGATTGTTGCTGATTTTCAACAAACATTAAAAGTCCCTGTTGTGCTAATGGGCTACGGCTTAAACACTGATGGCGCACATGGACCTAACGAGCATTTTGTGATTGATATGTTCCATAAGGGTATTGATACAGCTATTCACTTTTTGTATGAAGTAGCGAATTAGTTATGAACACAATTGACCTAAGAAGTGACACCGTAACACATCCCACCCCACAAATGCGTGAAGCGATGGCAAACGCTGAGGTTGGAGATGATGTTTATGGGGAAGACCCAACAGTAAACCGCTTAGAAGCAGAAGCCGCTGAAATGCTTGGCAAAGAAGCTGGCTTGTTCGTCTCCAGTGGTAATCAGGGTAATCTGGTGGCAGTATTAACTCACTGTGGGCGCGGTGATGAGGTTATCCTGGGTGATAAAGCACATATTTTCAAGTATGAAGCGGGTGGTATTGCGGCATTAGGTGGGGTACATCCTCATACGGTGCCAGTCCATCAAGATGGCACAATGGCTTTAGATGATATTCGGCACGCCATCCGTGATGATGACTATCACTTCCCCCGTACTCGATTGATCTGCTTGGAAAACACGCAAGGAACAGTCGGAGGTATACCAGTCAGCAAGACATATACCGATGCAGTGGCACAAATCGCCCAGGAAAATGATCTCAAGTTGCATATTGATGGCGCGCGCATCTTTAACGCGGCAACAGCTCTGAACATCCCAGCCAAAGACTTGATTGAATACGCGGATTCCATGACCTTTTGCCTTTCAAAGGGATTATGTGCGCCGGTTGGTTCTATCTTGGTTGGTGATGCGACCTTCATTAAAGAAGCCCGGCGTGTGCGTAAGGTGTTGGGCGGAGGAATGCGCCAGGCAGGGGTCTTAGCAGCTGCCGGCTTGATCGCTTTACATGATATGACCAAGCGTTTACATGAAGATCATGAACGTGCGCAACAAATTGGGTTAGGTATTCAAGATATACCGGGCATCCATGTGAGCAGCATCCAT
>RFHA01000198.1 GCA_003696565.1 Chloroflexota bacterium | reverse complement strand
GGAATTTGCCCTATCACCCGCAAACCAATCGCCGTCACTTCTTCATTCTCACGGATAGTTGGGTCAAGATATTCCATCAAAAACGCCAACCCAACACCGGCTATCAATCCCAAAGCCAGCCGAACAAGTGACCCAAACCGGTCTGATAAGGGCGGGGGGCTATAGGTAATGCGTGGCGTATCTAAAATTGTTACTTGTGCAGGAACATTGCCAAGTTGCGCACCGAAATATGCTTGATTGCGCGTTTGTAACACCTCAATCACTGCATCAGCAATCAAAGCTAAATCCGACTCAACCGGATAGGTCAAAAACACTTGCCCTATACTACGTTCATTATCCGCCGATATACTCAATGCCGCAGGATTGATCTCTATTCCAGCTACGTCAATCACATCATCAATAAACCGCGTTGTTCGTACCCAATCCGTAAACGCATTAACCACTAGCTCAGAAGCCAGCCACACATCCTGAAAATCCCCATCACGGTTAGGTATCGCTTCTAGATTTTGCCCAGCAGTATAACGAAACATCGTAGTATAACTACCAGTGCCAATTGGTCCCCGCTCCAGCATATCCGGCATCACCCATACCCCAACAATCACTAATGGGATGAGTATCAACCACCATCGCCGTAACAACACCTTGATAATCAACATAAGTTCCATTAAAAGCCCCTTTCATTCCGCCAGTACAATCTCATCAAAGCTATAATACACGCGCATATCAAGCAGTGACCTTGGCAATAAATGCCTGAATTTCTGCTTCAAACACACGCTTATCGAACTTCGCCGCGTGCTGACGCATCCATACCGGATCATATTGATCTGCATCAAAGTTCGCCATAACCGTCATCAGGCTTTCAACCGTCAGATCATGGAAATGCTCGCCGGATTTACCAGGGATAACTGTATCCAACGCTCCACCCCCTCCATATGCAATCACTGGACGACCTGCAGCCTGTGCTTGTACTGGTGTAATACCAAAATCCTCCAAGCCAGGGAAAATAAACGCCTTTGCTCGTGCCATCAATGCAGGGAGTTCATCGTCTGGTACATATCCCAAAAATTCAACAGTTGGACCAGCCATCGCCTTAAGCCGTTCCAAGTCACGCCCCTTACCGCCAATCTTCAATGGCAACTTCAGTCGATTTGCAGCTTGTACCGCCAAATCAATACGCTTATATGGAATCAGTCGTGACACAATCAAATAATAATCTTCTGGCTCAGCCTGAATATTGAACCGGTCAATATCCACTGGTGGATAGATGATAACCGAGTCACGATTATAATAGCGTTGAATACGTTCTTGAATTTCCGAAGAAATAGCGATGAAATGATCTACACGTTGCGCAGCGGCATAGTCCCACCGCTTAAGCCATGCAACCAGTGGACGTAACGCTAAGCCCGCTAGCTTTCCCAAACCTTCCCTAGCAATGTATGAATCAAGCTGCCAAACATAGCGTGTTGGAGCAAGGCAATAACATATATGTACGGCTTGTCCTTTTTTCACCCCATGGCAAAATCCGCTTTTATTGCTGAGGATAACATCATAATGAGATAGATCAAGACCACCCCATGCCAATGGATAAAACGGTAAATACGGTTGATGATGTTGATGTATCTTCGGTAAACGATCAATCCACAGTGTGTGAATATCCCAGGCTTTATAGGCTTCTGGCATGATCTCTGGAGCATAAATACTGGTATAAATAGGACTTTGGGGATACAAATTATGAAGTACAGTCAACACATCTTCTGCACCGCCGATCTGGTTTAGCCAATCGTGGACAAGTGCTAGTTTCAAATAAGCCCCCTCTCCATGGTGCATATCATAGTCATCTGCTCATTTCTTGTATAGGACGGAAGCACCGACGATGTTCTGGGGTGATTCCATACTGTTCAATGACTGCACGATGCGCTTTTGTACCATACCCCTTATGTCGCCCAAAAGCATATCTTGGATACTGTTCATCCAAGTTGCGCATATAACGATCTCGTGAAACCTTCGCCAATACACT
>RFHA01000197.1 GCA_003696565.1 Chloroflexota bacterium | reverse complement strand
GGGTCTGGATGTGCATAAATCTGCACGGTATATGGGGTGACATCTGAGCCAAGACTCGGCGTGATTGTAAAGATTTGCCCGCGTGACGTTCGAGGGTCTCCGGGGTCTTCTTGTTGCCAACAGGGCAAAAGACCACCTTTATCAATCACTTGCCCAGTGTTGGGGTCTCGTATGTCCTCTTCTAAAATATATTTTTCCTCATCATACTGCCCGGTTGTGGTGTAGCGGGTAGCTTCGCGGGCAGCATTCTGGATGGTTACCCATGCCTGGAATAACCGCCCAAACTCTACCACGCCAAACACCAACAACAGCAAGATGGGGAGGGTGAGGGCAAACTCAGCGAGTGTTTGCCCTTTATGTTTTAGTTTGCGTTTTTCTTCTTGAGACATAAAACCTCTCTCTTCCCCTTTTGCCTACAAGGTTACCCTGCAAGACGTGTAAACATACGTGATGCGATATCGTCAAACACTAATTCAAGCTCTGCCGCGCCTGGTGCGTTGTAGTAATTGCCGCAACTTTCGCCACCGGTACGGGTTTCGATTTGGCTGATGGCAGTGTTGACATCAATGGGATTGCCGCTGCTATCCACAGGACCGCGCCAAGTGTAATTTTCTGATTCGCAGGGGTCTTTAGGTCCCCAGCCACCAGGTTCAAACTCTACAGAACCATCTAGTGAGAGATACGGTGATGCAGGTGGCACACTCAATTCGCGATTATCGCGATAATCCTGCTGATAGTCATTGTCGATCTGGAAGTTATCACCCACATCCGCAATATAGCGCAGCAGTTCTTCGCCCAAGCAGTCTTCTAAAGCAGGATCACTACTGTCACAAGTGCCGGTGCTATTTTCAAACTGTAACCCGAAACCAATTGTGAAGATGGTCGGCAACACCGCATCATCGCCTTGGACTTCATCAACACCGCCAACAAAGTCCGCCCAATCCCGTGCGTAATCGTCTACATCATATAACGGATCACAGGAGTTGTTATTGTCTGTGAAAATATCGCCTAAATCTACTTCAAAGATGTTGCCACGAATGACGTTCTGTTGTTGAATCCAGAGCGATTGGTTTTGTGACGGATAATCGTTTACCGATGGCATCGGTGGCACACATCCTTCGGTATAAGGGCAATATGTCGCATCATAATCGGGCCAAACACCACCATTTGCTGTCACCGCAGCATCCCATGATGCCTGATCACCAGACCAGATATTAAAGCGATAGTCACGATCTAACGATCCAGGGGAAAAACCAGGACCAAAGCTCGTTAGTGGATCACGGTTTGCTTCAATATTCCAACCCACTGTGCGTGATGCGGTATTTCCTACGCGCTCATCTGTTAGGCAGAAGTGACGTGTGATGGGGTCACTATCCGAACAGAATGGGAACTCAAATAATTCGCCATCAAATAATTCACCATGACGGTTGAGGTTGCCATAAGGGCACAAGCCGAACGCGCCATAATCGCCTGGGTTGTTCCCATAACGCCCAACGGATGCGCCATCGCCGTCTGTGATGCTGAAGTCGCTGTTGTTACGTTCCCGCCAGTCATAAATTAAGACAGGTGCATAGGGGTTTGATTCAATGCGTTTCGTACCGAAGCTCCGAACAGGATCACTGGCACCAGCTGCACCATCACTGAGTAGAATCATCACCCATACGGTGCCTTCACGACGACTGGTAGTTGGGTTGGTAAGCGCATTATTGGCTTCTCGTAAAGCTGCACCGATATTTGTCCCTCGACAAGCGGCATGTTTTTCATAACTGCTTTGTACGATTTCCGGCGGCGTATCAATGCCGAACGAGTTACGAATAGCATTCCAATTACTATCAGAAAGTGGTGGATTCAATACGTTGAACAGTGCTGGTTGTGTATCCGGCGGATACCCGCTATAACCCACTGGGTTACGGCTAGCGTATCGGCTATAGGGGTAGGGGAGTTCTGCATTTTGAATAAAACAACTGCCCAAAGCGGGATAATTGAAAAACGCTGGATCATCAAAGTTGACGGTTGGTTCAATTTTATTATATTCCAGGACAACCGGAGAACCGGTATCAAAATCAATACCCGCGGCAAATACATCTGGTACCCATCCACCACCGTCTTCATTCCAGACGTAAAAGTTTGGTTCAGTACGCACACCGATGTATTTATTCAACACATTAATGGCATCGTCCAGTGTTTCGATCATATGGTTGAGGTTGACATCACTGCCAGGGATGCCGTTTGCGCCATCTGGATCAATGATGAAGGCTGTGCGGTCAAATGTCACAAACGCCACACGATCCCCCCGTAAAAAGTCGATGCGCTCTAAGAATAGACGGGTTGCGTCTTTTGCTTGCTTAAAGGGCTGACAAATCAAATCGGAGAAATCATTGTCGTTTTGTGGCACAGGGACTTGGTTAATCCACAGTTCGCTGGCAGATGGATTATCAGGATTTGCTGCACCAGCGATGATAAACTCGCCATTACGGTTGACTCGTGCGCTACTTGGATCATTACAGCAGCCATAGAAGTTATATGTTGGTACAAAACCCGCCCATTGTGCTTGTTCTGAACCGGGATTATCCCAATTTTCAATGAGGGGCCAATCCGAATTGGTCAAAACGCCACCGGGGATATTCGGGTCTGTGGTATAAAGCTCTGCCAGATAGTCCGGTATTTCTAAGACCATTGAAAACGGATAGAAGCGAACGCGGCACATCGGACGCGGGTGTCCTTGGTTTGCCCCATTAAAATCAGGATTGTCTCTAATAGATTGTGGCACGAAGGAGCGCACTTGATAATACTCATTGGAAACACCCCGCGGGTCATCATTGGCGTTAGGATAATCTGGATTGTCACCTGGGCGATTGTTGGTCAGTGGATCATTGGTTGGTCCAGCATTCCCACCGGTGTCAATCAACGGTGTACCGCCAATGTTTTGCCCTGGCTGTAAATAGTGCAGCCGATTGTTCACTTGCTCGGGCCAAACGCCTAACAAATAGGTGCCCCAATACCAGCCATAATACCAATCTTCAGCACCATCTGGTGGGGCTTGATATGGACCGGTACCCGTAGTATATGGACGGTTACCCGTCGTATCTGCTAAACCAAACTCAATATATTGTGTTCCACCTAGGTTGAGAACGGGCAGCCAACCATCCGCTACCATGCGCCCAAGCACAGTATTGTTATGAGCAGAGACCAAATAATCCGATGTTGGATTGGTGTAAGACAGACGCGGCGGGATATATGCCGTCCCTAGGTTGACCGTTGCCCAGTCATCATAAGTGGTTTCGCTCAGCATTGATTCGGAAACGTCCAAAATCAGCACAACATCCATCACAGCTGTTTCAGAGATAGCAGAGGCTTGTAAGGTGATAGTATCCCACCCTAGCAGCCGTAAAAAGACAGTGGGGGATTCAATTTGTGCTGTCACACGGACTAATTTGCGTTGATCGCCAGTGCAAATTTCTTGGTCATCAAACAAAATTGCTTCACGGTCAAGTTGATCACGATATGAACGGCGTGCGCGTTCCATCGCCTCACGGTTAGCGGCGGTGGGGTCAGCATTATAAGCTGCCAATGCGTCGTTATAGGCGTTACGAGCATCAATCAAGACTTGGCTTGCTTCATTTACGCCACCTAAGATACTCGTCCAAACATAGTCCAGATAGTCTGTATAAGCATTATCCACAGCATCAATATAAGGCTGCAAGGCTGGACCAGATGTTCCCGCGGCGACCTGTGCATCATAGTCAGCGATAGCGGCTTCCAAGGTGGCTTTGCGGCTTTCATATTCGGGCGTACCATGTTGTAACCCTGCCGTGCCTGAGTCACGATCTGGACGTGGTTGATTGTGGCATGTTTCTACCCAAACTTCACGCGGGTTCAATCCATGAAACTCGATATATTGACGCGCTGTCAGGCTGACAGTTGCAATCGAACGATCTTGGCGCATTTGCCCAGCGGCAGCGATGGAAGCACTGTCTACGGCTCGGCGGAGCTGGCTATAACGCACAAATAATATGGAGATGTCGGTAGTTAGCCCAACAAACCCTAATAGGGCAATCATGCCAAGTGCCAAGATCACGAGTGACTGACCAACTTGGTTTCGCCGTGATAAACGTCTAATCAGTCGCTTCATCTTAATTAATCCTCATCTGTTAAATCATTCCAAGTCAGGTTATAGCGAATTTCCGGCACAACTGTTGGTGCAGGGAACGCTGACCAGACATAGATTTCTGCTTTACCATCGTTCACCATGTTTAAGATGGGTGAAAACACCGGGAAATCACGTAACAACAACTGGTGTTCCCAATAGATTTCAACCAAGATCACCCCTTGATTAACCAAGTATTGCCGTTGATCCACTTCAACTTGTGTATCAGGCGTGCCGTCGCCGTTTGTATCAATCATCTCATAGCCAAAATTGGGGTCAATGGCACGGGCTGCTGCTATCTCAGAATCAGACATGATAAACCCTTCAGCTTGCAGCATATCTTGCACCCAATAAACGGTTTTATCTGAACCGAAACAGACTAATTCAGCTTCAAATGTGCCGCCACTCCCATCATCTAATTCTGCGGTTAATTCCACTTGATGTAGCCCTGTATAAACAAATCCGCGTTGTACTTCAGCAAAATCGTATGGATCAAACCCTGGTGAAACAAATTGCCCATTGATCAAATTTGCCAATTCAATTGGATAAGCTAACGGTCCTTGATCGCCATCACTAAGATCAGGGTCATTGACCAACATCAAATCGACATCACCATCAGGGCGACCTGGATGATTCAATGGTGAATCGTTTTGGTAATAGTAGTCAAAAGGATCGCGTTCATATGGGGGGACTGCTGGCGGCAATAAGACTTGACCACTATCGACCCGCCGCCACACATTACATTCATTAGCACGGGTTGGATAACGCCCAACGACAACCGGCACCCAGGTATCCTTATCGTTGCCATCAGCGTCTTTGAACTCATTGGCATAGATGGTGGGCGCGGCGTTTAAGTTAATATCTACATCGGAGCCAGGACCGGTTCTTACCATCTGTACGGCGAACACTGAAATAATGATGTCGCCGAGTCCTGCACCAAAACTACTATCAGCAACTGCTGGATCACGCACAATGCTGAGCGGATCCAACGAATTTAACATCTGACACAAAACCAGGTTATAAAAACCAACATAAGTGTTGGGATCATTCAATAAGTTGCAGTTACGAACTTTGACCCGTAGTTCAAGAATTTTGCTTTGGGTTGGTTGATTAACGGGGTCCCAACCAGGGTCTGTTTCAAATACGGGGTAAGTGTTCCAATATGGATCGTAACTCGCTTCATTGCCTGGAATGCTATAAAGGCTAGCCCATTCATTCCATAATAATGGACTGTTTTCACCACTCAGAACTGCCCCACGCCGTGCCCCAACCCGGCTTACTTCTAATAATGTGAGGTAGTTCCTTGCAAACCAACCAATTTCCACCAAGCCAACCAGCAAAATGATCAGCAAAGGGGTAACTAGCGCGAGTTCAACGACACTTTGTCCACGCTGCTTTTTACCGTAAGTTTGCGGGGTGCCATCTAATATTTGTATGATTTTTCGTAAAATTCTACGCATGCTATAAATCCCGGTTTCAATAAAACCTTTTGACTCACGTTTATAATACCATAGCCTGTTGTTAAGGATTTAAATAAATTGATAGGGTTTTGTTCAGGTGTTGGTAGGACGATGTTACAACGGACGCTCTTAGACAATTTGTCAAAAATTTTTGTGTAGCTTTTTGACAAAATCCCATTATCTTATCCTGGGCGATTTGTATATTGAGGATATTATGCCAAAAAGAACAGACATCCACACAATTATGATTATTGGTTCCGGTCCGATTGTTATCGGTCAGGCGAGCGAATTTGACTATAGTGGGGTGCAAGCATGTAAAGCCTTGCGTCGTTTGGGGTATCGTATTGTTTTGGTCAACAGCAACCCGGCAACCATCATGACAGACCCAGAATTTGCCGATGCGACATATATTGAACCCCTTACGCCGGAAATTTGTGAGCGAATTATCGAACAGGAAAAGCCGGATGCACTTTTACCAACCGTTGGTGGACAAACTGCCCTCAATTTGGCGTTAGCACTAGAAGAGCAGGGGATTCTGAAAAAGCATAATGTGGAACTCATTGGGGCATCTATGAATAGCATTTTGCTGGCAGAAGATCGCCAACGCTTCAAAGATGCCATGACAGAGATTAACCTAAAATCTCCGCCGAGTGAGGTGGTGACATCGGTACAGGCTGCGGTGGATGCTGCAGAGAAAATGGGGTATCCGGTGTTGGTGCGTCCATCTTTTACGCTAGGGGGTAGCGGGGGCGGTGTCGCTTATGATGAGGTACAACTGCGTGAGATTGCTCGCAACGGCATTAAGCAAAGCCCTGTGGGGCAAATTTTGGTGGATTATAGTTTGCTCGGCTGGAAAGAATGTGAGCTAGAGATCATGCGGGATAGTGCCGGGAACTTTGTGGTCGTCTGTGCGATTGAAAATCTTGATCCGATGGGCGTGCATACCGGGGATAGCATCACTGTGGCACCGGCACAAACGCTGACGGATAAAGAACTCCAACGCTTGCGTGATATGGCGCGCCAGATTTTCGATAAGGTGGGCTTAGCAACCGGCGGCGCAAATGTGCAGTATGCCATTAACCCAGATGATGGCGAAGTCTATGTGATTGAGATGAACCCACGTGTTTCCCGTTCATCTGCACTTGCTAGCAAGGCAACAGGCTTTCCCATTGCAAAAATCGCAGCATTGGTGGCTGTCGGTTTTACATTGGATGAAATCCCCAACGACATCACACGGGTTACGCCTGCTAGCTTTGAGCCATCGCTGGACTATGTTGTCGTCAAAATTCCGCGCTGGGATTTTGAAAAATTTACCACGGCGGATCAGGTGCTTGGTCCACAGATGAAGGCGGTAGGCGAGGTCATGGCAATTGGACGTACCTTCCCGGAGGCATTACAAAAGGCTATCCGGTCATTAGATATTGGTGTGATGGGCTTTGGTTCTAGCCTAGAGGATGTACCAGCACATGCCTTGAAAGTACCAACAGCACGCCGGTTGTTCCAAGTAGCTGCTAACTTGTTCAAAGGCGTTTCTGTTGAGGAGGTCGTTGAGAATACACGTTTTGACCCGTGGTTTGTTCAACAGATGGCGGACATCATGGCGATACATCGTCGCATGATTGGCAAAACGCGCTTATCTCGTGAGGATTATTTACTGCTTAAGCAATATGGTTTTGCCGATGCTTATATTGCGCAATTGCTTGGCGTAGATGAATTCACCGTGCGGGAGCAGCGTAAAGCGTTGGGCGTGGTGACGAATTATTATCGGGTAGATACCTGTGCCGCAGAGTTTGAAGCGCATACGCCTTATCTTTATTCTACCTATGAAGAGGGCTGTGAAGCTAACCCAAGTACGCAACGCAAGGTGATGATCTTAGGGGGGGGACCAAACCGCATTGGGCAGGGGATTGAGTTTGATTATTGCTGTGTTCATGCTTGCTTTGCCCTGAAGCAACTGGGATATGAGACGATTATGGTGAATTGCAACCCGGAAACCGTCAGTACCGATTATGACACGGCTGATCGTCTGTATTTTGAGCCGCTGACCGCTGAAGATGT
Source organism: Chloroflexota bacterium (assembly GCA_003696565.1). Lineage (GTDB taxonomy): Bacteria > Chloroflexota > Anaerolineae > Aggregatilineales > Phototrophicaceae > DAOTWY01. Next base: position 1,512 of record RFHA01000197.1, on the reverse strand, counting down.
GCTAAACATCATCGACAAAGAAAAACCGGATGGCGTGCTGGTTCAGTTTGGCGGGCAAACGCCGTTGAATATTGCCCACGCCCTTCAGCAAGCGGGCGCGCCCATTTGGGGCACATCAGTAGAGACAATTGACTTAGCGGAAGATCGTCAACGGTTTAATGCCTTGATGGCTGAGTTAGATATTATGCAACCGGCTGGGGCAACCGTCATCAGCCGTGAGGAGGCGATTCATGCTGCGGCTGCGATTGGGTATCCGGTGTTGGTGCGCCCTAGTTATGTATTAGGTGGGCGTGGGATGGCGATCGTCTTTGATGAGGCGCAACTCATCGCGTGGATTGACCAGCATATTCAATGGACGGGGCATCCGGTGTTGATTGACCAATTCCTAGATGATGCCTTTGAAGTGGATGTAGACGCGCTTTGTGATGGGGAGCGGGTCACAATTGGCGGCGTGATGCAGCATATTGAGGAAGCGGGTGTGCATAGTGGGGACTCTGCTTGTGTGCTGCCTCCGTACAAGATTAGTGCCTATCATCTGGAGATTATCCGGGAACACACACATCGAATCGGGTTGGCGATGGGGGTTAAGGGGTTGTTTAATATCCAGTTTGCCATCAAAGACGATGAGGTTTATGTGTTAGAGGTCAACCCCCGTGCGAGCCGTACCGTTCCGTTTGTGAGTAAGGCGATAGGGGTGCCATTGGCGAGCTATGCCGCGCAGATTGCCGCCGGGATGACGCTGGACGCGCTTGGCTTTACGCAGGAAGTGCCCGTTGATGGCTTTTTTGTGAAGGAAGCTGTGTTACCTTTCCAAAAATTCCCCGGGGTGGATGCCCGTTTAGGTCCAGAGATGCGCTCCACTGGGGAGGTGATGGGGCATGCGTCCAGCTTTGGGCACGCTTTTGTGAAAGCACAGATCGCTGCTCGCATGACGTTACCGACATCCGGCACGGTGTTTATCAGCGTCAATGATTTTGATAAAGGCGCAGTGGCACGGATTGCGCGTGATTTATATAACATGGGGTTCAAGTTGATGGCAACACACGGCACTGCCCGCTGGTTAGAGATGATTGGGCTGCCTGTGGAGCCGGTGAACAAAGTGGCACAAGGCTCCCCGCATGTGGTGGATCGGATGTTAGCCGGGGATATTGACCTGGTGATTAACACGCCTTTGGGGGGGCAGGCGCATGAAGCTGGGGCGTTGATCCGTGGGACGGCGCACTTGCTTGGAATCCCGATTATTACGACGATGAGCGCGGCTGCCGCATCAGTTCAGGGGATTAAAGCACTGAAGGGCAAGCCGCTTAAGGTGCGGAGTTTGCAAGCGCATCATAAGATGACGTAATGCCGGCTGGTGTCAATATGATCGTCCATATTGACACCATTGTTGTTAATTAAATAAGGGGGGTGTTACCAGGTGATGCTCTCTAATTGGTTGACGAGTTTCATGGTTTCCACGCTGAGGTGTGTGACGCGCTCGATCAACTCCACGATGTAGCGCGGGTCGTCGCT
>RFHA01000196.1 GCA_003696565.1 Chloroflexota bacterium | reverse complement strand
GCTACATCGATCCCCTGGCATACATCCGGCAAAACGGTAAGCCATTGTACGCTCCGTAACAGCATCTTGTATGCACCGCGATAATTCCCCCGTGTGATTTGATAATACGCCACACCCACTTGCAAAATTGCCCGATACAGATCACGGACGGGGGAGTCTGTATTGACCCATAACGCTTCAAATGAATCATGCTGTTTGTAGTATTCTCCTTTGTTAAATTGTTCGATTCCCTGTTGTGCCAATGCAGGCAGGGGGCGGGCGCAATCACAGGCGAGTTGCTCTGTGTCAACTTCGCGGATGAAATTCTGTAGTAAGTTAGGCGCATCTTTTAGTAATTCAGTTGGAGAAAGGATCAAATCCGCACCGGCACGCAGCGCATTTGTGGTATGTCCGATAGCGAATAATGGCAGGCGGCGGGTGGCGGGGTTGCTTTTGGGCGCGGCACACCAGAATAAATCACCATCGCCATCTATCAAAATGACCGCTGGACGTATATCCACTAACGTAGAAATAACGCCTTGCCGCGTGGTATGTTCGGTGAATGTGTAGCTATCTTGCTGAGATTTTAGTGATTCCCACCATGCAGGAATTGTATCGCCTATAAACATAATGCTTTTTGTCATCTGTTATCCTTTATAAATCATCTTCCTACGTGCCATGGGACTGATCCCCATGCACCATCCTTTCATTAATTTAACCACAAAATAACTTTTCTCATGGTGGGTTCATCCAAAAAAACGTCAATTTTGCTGACACTATGGACACCTAACGATAAAACAAATGTGCTACGCTGTGATCAAGTTGGTACGTTAACAACGATCACGGGGTAGTAGGAAGCTGAACCTACGGGTGCGGTGGACGAGGCTAGTGATCTACATGGCTGCCCTGATCTGCACCACTCGACAGCCGCGTGTGGATAGTGTGAGGCAGCATTTAAGATGATTGTGCCCAAAGCGTAAAACAGCGTAGTAGAAAGGTAGGATATGGCACAGACTGTAAAAATGCTTGATTCGGATGAGACACGGGTAGGCGGGTATCTTGTCGTTTGGGGGGATGCCGCGCAGCGTGACCTAGAAGGGGAATATTTTACGCCAGAAACAGAGTTCGGTTTGACATGGTATGACCAGCGTCCGGTGTTGTATCAACATGGGCTTGATCCACAGCTTAAGGCGGCGGTCATCGGGCAGATCGATACGTTGCGGATGGATGACATCGGTATTTGGGCAGAAGCTCAGCTTGATTTACGGCATCGTTATGTGCAGACGGTACGCCGCCTCATTGAAAAGGGGGTACTGGCGTGGTCATCTGGTAGTTTGCCGCATTTGGTGGATGTAGCGGCGGATGGGCGCATCAAACGGTGGATTATCGTAGAAGGTAGCTTAACGCCAACCCCAGCAGAGCCACGCCGCACAGATGTCCGCACCATCAAGAGTGCTTATGACACGCTTGGGTTGGATATAACCAAACTCGGCGTTTTTGAAACTGAGAAGAAAGGACAATTTTCAATGGATACACCAACCAAACGCCTCCCTATTCATGATCCACAAGATGCCGTGAAAGGCGGGCGTATTGAACTGATGAGTGAGTTTGACACCTTAGATGCGATGGATATGTTGCATGGGTATATGATGCTGAGCGCGTCTAAGGGGTTCAAAGGGGTGAGCGAACGCTATGCCAACGCGCTGGCACATAAAATCAACCGTGCGGGATGGGTGGCAGGCAAGTCCGATGAGTTAAGCCACACTGCGCAAACTGCTTTCGGTGATGAATGGGTGCCGGAGATGTGGAGCAGCCAAATTTGGCATAAAGCACGGCAAGATAATGTAATTTTGCCGTTGTTCCGTGCAATCGAAATGCCATCTAATCCGTTTGAGCTGCCTATCGAAGGCACAGACCCAACGGTCTATTATGTGCCAGAGACAACCAATGAATCACAATTATCATTGGGGGCAGGCAATAGTATTCCTTCTAGCAAGATTGGTAGCGGGAAGATACAACTGCACGCGAAGAAGCTGGCGTTGCGCGTGGGGTTCAGCGCGGAATTGGTGGAAGATGCCATCCTGCCGGTGCTGAACGTCTATCGTGAGCAGGCAGTGCGCGCCATTGCGGATAGCATCGACTATGTGCTGCTAAACGGTGATACAACGACCAGTTCAACTGGTAACATCAATACAGATGCCGCTGCGCCTAATGCGACCGATCGCTTTTTGGCGTTTGATGGTTTGCGTAAGCTAGCATTAGCGAATCATGGTACAGCGTTAGCAAGCTCGCTCACATTGGCAAAACTGCGTGAAGTACGCTTCGCCATGCCAGCACGATATGCCGCGCGTCCGGCTGATTTGGCATGGATTGTGGACAGTAGCACCTATTCCAAGCTGTTAGGGTTGGCTGAGTTCTTGACGGTGGATAAGGCGGGTGCGCTGGCGACGGCACAGACCGGGCAGATCGGCTTTATGGATGGAATCCCCGTGTTCAACTCCGCGCAGATGCCGCTGACCGAAGCCGCTGATGGCAAGGTGAACCTTTCCGGCACGAACGACAAAGGCACAGCGTTGTGTGTGTATCGCCCAGGCTGGTTTGTGGGGTATCGCCGCCGGATTGCGGTCAATGTGGATTATCTACCGTATTATGACAGCTATCAATTGACGGCAACTGTACGTCTGGCGTTTGCTAACTTCGATGATGATGTGGCAAGTGTGTTATACGCCATTTAATCCTAGACCGTCTTAATTTTGGGATGGCGACTTATCTTGAAGGGCTGGGTTTTCTAGATAAAACAGCACATACTGCTTACTGCGCGGGAT
>RFHA01000026.1 GCA_003696565.1 Chloroflexota bacterium | reverse complement strand
TTTTTCCCCCTACAAAATCCCCTCGGATTTCATAATTGCTAATATTTCCACAAAGTCATCAAATGGCATGACTGCGTAGGCTGCCTCTCTATCTGGCTTCACCAAACCAACTGCCCATTTGCCCTCTGCCTCCGCTTCTGCCTGGTCTAATATCTTTCTAATCATCTTGCTTTTGTATGACTTGCCGCCTTTACACTCAAATGAGAAGGCTCCAGTATTCTCCATGTCTCTACCACCTGATCTTGTTTGTGTGTAAAAGTTACGCCTCACGCCGGGGAAGATATCGATAAGTTTATTAGCAAACCATCGCTCTATTCTTGCCCCTTTTTGTTTAGACATGTAACCTCCTGGGTTATATAGTAATTTCAGTAAATTCGCCGTCTTTTAGTTTGTACCAGGTGTCTGGTTTTAGTTTTTTACCATCAATAATCCCTGCCTTGATATGTCTGATGTTGCGAGAAGGATATTCCTCACGTTCACAAAGCACGATTGCTGATCCTAATTTGCCTTTTGCTTTTGACCCGTGATCTCCCATGGCAATTCCTCTCTCTCCCACTTCTAATTGCGACCATATTCCTGCTACAAGTTGTGACTCATATCCGGCTGCAAGTTTTGACCTATCACCAGCTGCAAGTTGTGATCCATATCCGGCTGCAAGTTTTGACCCATCACCGGCTGCAAGTTGTGACTCATCTCCGGCTGCAAGTTGTGACTCATCTCCGGTTGCAAGTTGTGACTCATCTCCGGTTGCAAGTTTTGACCAATCACCGGCTGCAAGCTGTGACTCATCTCCAGCTGTAAGTTGTGACCAATTTCCGGCTGCAAGTTTTGACCTATTTCCAGCTACAGGTTGCGACCAATCACCTGCTGCAAGTTGTGACTCATCTCCGGCTTGCTGAGTATTATCATATACGATTTTTTTTCGTATCCAGTTTATAAATGCTTTTGCATATTCAATATATTTATTCATGTGGCCTCCTTAATGGCTTTTTGCTATATGTGCTAATTTGTTTCTGACATTCTCAAACTTTCTCCAGCAGTACGGACACCGCTTGTCATCGTTTTCTAATACAA
>RFHA01000195.1 GCA_003696565.1 Chloroflexota bacterium | reverse complement strand
GCTGTGGTCATTCGTGGGGCAGGGGCGAGCTTTTCCGCTGGCATTGATCTGCTTGGCTTTAGCGATATGATTGAGGTGTTCGGCGAAAACTGGCAATCCAACTTATTCCCCATGACCGCGATGTATCAGCGGATTTTAGGAAAATTTGAAGCAAGTTCGTTACCAACGATCGCGATGCTGCATGGGCATTGTTTGGGCATGGCGTTTGAATTGGCACTGGCTTGTGATTTTCGGATTGCGGCGGCAGAAACCAAACTAGGGTTACCAGAAACACGCTTGGGGTTGATCCCGGATGTGGGGGGAACAGCCCGTTTAACGCGCATGGTTGGCATCACCCGCGCCAAAGAATTGATCCTCACTGGGCGCACTTTTACCGCCCAGGATGCCCAAGATTGGGGGATTCTCAATGATGTTGTCTCACAAGACGCGCTACAATCCCGTGTAGATCAGTTAGTGACTGAGTTGGCAGAAGCCGCTCCATTGGCAGTTAGTTATGCCAAACGAGTAATTAACGCTTGTGATGACTTGGAGCGTGGGCTACAGATGGAAGCCTGGGCACAAAGTATATTAATCCGCAGCGAGGATTTTGCCACGGGTGCCCAAGCCATGATGACCAAACAAAAACCCCAATGGAAAGGACGTTAAAGCTTGAATAAACACAACACTTACACAGAAAGGATAACCTGATGCGCTTGAAATCGCTTTTTTTTGCTCTGGTGCTGCTCGTTGGCACAATTGTTTCGGCAGATGGATTAAATCGCCCATCGAACAGTGCCCGGATTTTAACCTGGTTAAGTAACCCTGATGAAATTGTTTATATCGCTGGCGATGGTGAGGTGATCCCCTTAGATGTGGACTTGCCTAATCGGTTTGCTTATGCTGAACCTTGTAGCGAGCAAGCAACATCACCCGACGGGCGTTTTTTCACCTTTTTTGCTGGTAGTGTCCAAAATGGCGGCAGTTTATATATGGTGCAAAACGCTGATGATCCGGTGGAATTTGCGGAAGGTGTTTCTTGGCGGACGTGTTTGGGGATGGGCACATTCCAGTACTCACCAGATAGCAGCCAGGTGGGCTATATCAACTTTGATACCGTGAACGACAACACAATCCCAAGCGGTACGCTGACCATCCGCCGCACTAATGCCATACAAAACACAACCTTCACCGCGGAAAAAGTAGCGGCGTTTGCCCTGGAAGATGACCGCGTGGTGTTTGTGGATGTGACGACGAACGGACGCGCTATTATCTATCAACGTCCAACTGGCGGGGAAACTCAAGAAATTATCCAGCTTTATACAGATAGCCCGAACTGCACATTTTTAGGCGCACACCTCAGTGTAGTAGACGATAACACATTGTTGTTAATTTTGGGGCAAAGTAACCGGTGCAGCACCAACCGTTGGGCAGCGTATCGCATTGATGAATCGATCCCCAGCGCAACCCGCATTATTTCTGGTAACACAGGCTTGCCATCTTCTCCTGGTTCACAAATCGCATCGACAACGCAAACGTTGGTCGGCTTGTCATCTGCCAATTCGTTTTATGTCTTTTACCCATCTGGCACACAAGGACGACACACCAGCAATTTGCAAGTGGTGGATCGTGTACGGTTGGATTCGCCGGATATTGCTGCAAGCGATATGGTGATGCCAAGTCGGGGAAGTACGGCAGCCTCTACGCCAGTTGTCTCGCTCAACCGCGCTTATGCCGCCATTGTCAACCAAACAGCAGATGTTGATTCCACTATTTACTTATTCAGCCTGGGCAATAGCACCCGCGAACCTGTTCGCATTGATGGTGGGTCTATTGGAGAGACAATCTCTAGCATGGTGTTTTCGGCTGATTCAAGGCAGTTTGTGTATGTTTCCGGTGGAATCAACGGGGCGGAAAACGGTTTGTATCGTGTAACGGTAGATGAGGCGCAAAGCGGTGTCTCTGGTAATCGTGTAGAGCGTGGGAACTACGCCGCGCCGATGGTCATCTCACCAGATGGAAACTATGTTGCCCTGGGGCAGTGGCAGGGGAGCGGAAATGATCGTTATGTGAGCCTAATCGCAGTAGAATTAAAGAATGGTGAAGCCACAGAGTTATTTGAAGGGCGGGCGATTCCAAGTGATCGTGAAACCGAGCGTTTGGCTGTTCCTTTATCTTGGCGACGTTAGTCTATTTAGGAGGTGACTCAATGCCAATTTCATTTCGCACTTACTTAGTCATTGCGGTGTTTTTTGGTGGGATGACCTTTTTAATGAGTACGTTTTTTGGGGATGATGTGGCGACCTGGGCTGTAGAACGTCAGTTTGAGTCACGTAGCAAAAGCCTGGATGTGTTAGATTATATGGTTTTTCAACCTATCGAGTTCATGATGGCGCGTGAGACTCGTTTATGGGGGGCGGTGGCGGCTGGTGCCTTTTGGCCCCTCACAACGTTGTTATTATTCCTGATTTTGTTGTCTTTGGTGTTGTTATCTTTTGTAGATGTGAACCAACAATTGACTAATCCGTTGGGGTATTGGCGCGGTCTTGCTGGGGGATAAATTCCCCTACACCACTTATCTGCTATCAATCGGAGTCCTGATCGCTCAAAACCAGCTCCCTTGATGTGGTGCCCAGCACGTGCGTGCCGGATTTATCCCGGTTGGCTTGTGGATGTGATATAGTTATGCAGTGAAATCTTTCTCAACAACGGCAGAATGTCATGAGTGATCCTTTACTTGGTAAACAGTTTGGCAATTATCAAATCAAAAAACGTCTGATGGATGGCGGGATGTCGATGGTATATGTCGCCTATGATAGTCACCGGGAAGAGGATGTTGTTATCAAGCTGTTGCATGATAAATATGTTGCTAATCCTGATGTCGCCAGCCGGTTTGAGCGCGAAATCAAAATCGCCAAGTCTTTACATCATCAATACATCGTTCCGTTTTATGATTTTGGCAAAATCCACAATAAGCCATATATCGTGCTGAAATATATGGTAGGCGGCAGCCTGAACGACATTATCAAAAGCGGCGCGGCACTTTCACTGAGTCGTGTGTCTAAATGGTTGTCTCAGGTTTCACAGGCGTTGGATTATGCACATAGTAAAGGCATTATTCATCGCGATCTAAAGCCGGGAAATGTGTTGATTGATGAAAACGACGATGCCAGCTTAACGGATTTTGGGATTGCGCGGGTGGTAGATGGCACACAACTCACGCGGACGGATATGCCCATGCCCGGCACGGCGCGCTTTATGTCTCCAGAGCAGGCGATTGGGGCAGATGATTTAGATTACCGTAGCGATATTTATTCATTAGCTGTTTTAGCTTATATGTTGGTGGTAGGGGATTATCCCTTTGATGGTCCAAATGAAGTAGCGATTATTCTTAAGCATGTGGATCAACAGCCGCCACGTCCTAGCCAAGTCAACCCGAAGTTGCCTAAATCCTTAGACCGTGTGTTATTAAAAAGCATGGCGAAAAAGCCCAGTGAGCGGCATCAAAGTGCGGGTGAATTTGCAGCAGAATTTGCTGAAGCGGTTGCCAAACATGGGGATGTCATCACCGTGCAAAACCCGGATATGATTGCACCCACGCGCCCAGCCTCTGCTGATGTGTTGTCCACGCTACCAGGTTTATTAGAGGAACGCCGTAAAGCACAAAATGCTAAACGTCGCCGGTCATTTTCTGGGCGGTTGGTTCGGATTTTGGCGGTTTTCTCAACGATCATTTTGGGGGTGTTACTTGGTGCGCTTGTATTGTTACCAAATGTAATGAGCGACCAAGATAATAATCCCCCACCCACCACATTGCAAACGCCTACCCGTCCGCCAGCTCCAACCGTTCCCTTGTTGGATGTCTTGTTACAAACTGCCACAGCCACGCTTACCCTCCCCACACCCAGCATCACACCGACTCCAACCCCGTATGATGTCCCGAATAATTGGCAAGCCGGAACCGTGTTATATGTGACCCAACAAACAGGGATCGCATTTGCTGCTGGGGCAGACCCAATCAATCCAGAGCAATTTAGCCCAGGGGATACCGTCACGGTGACACGCGGCTTGGTAGAAGGGAATCAAATGCGGGAATGGTTTACCCTGCCAGATGGACGCTGGTGGTATGTGGTTTCGAGCGATGGTACTAGTTCGGGATGGTTGCCAGAATCCGTATTGAGCCAAAACTTCCCACCAGAACTGACACCGGAATCCACCTCAGAGGCATAAATTTGTCCACGTTTTTAGTTGCTTGAATTTTCTTTTGGGCATATAGTCATTAAAGATTAATTCGTAAACTGCCAATGGATAGAATATGCCAACTGATCCGTTTGTCAACAAAGTTTTTGAAAATATTCGTGTGTTAGAGCGAATAGCAACTGGTGGGATGGCAGTTGTGTATCGTGCTTACGATATGGGGCGTAATGTGCAAGTTGCTCTTAAACTCATTCACGAACAATATGCTCATCATCAAGAAGCTATCAAGCGGTTTGAACGCGAGATTGAAATCGCACAGCGGTTGCAACATCCCAATATTGTGCGGGTTTATGATTATGGGCGGTGGAATGACCGTTTATACATGACTATGCAGTTTATGGATGGCGGGAGTTTGCTTGATCCCCTAGTCAGAAACATCCCCGTTTCGCCTGAACAAGTAGCGGCTTGGATTGAACAAATCTCTAGCGCGCTGGATTATGCTCACAAACAGGGCATTATTCACCGTGATTTAAAGCCGGGGAATGTGCTGTTAGATTCAAGCTATAAAGCCCACCTAAGTGATTTTGGTATAGCACGCTTAAGTGATGCTGCTAAATTAACTCGCACGGGGTTACAGATGCCCGGCACTGCACATTATATGTCGCCGGAGCAAGTATCTGGCGGGAATCTCTCACCGCAGTCGGATATTTATGCGCTGGCAGTTTTGGCGTATGTCTTTATGGTGCGGCAATATCCCTTTGACGGGGATAGCGAGATGGCAATTGCCTTTAAGCATGTCAATGATCCAGTGCCCATGCCGAGCCAAGTTAATCCTCGGTTGCCCAAAGAATTAGATGCAGTCATTGCCCGTGGCTTAGCCAAAAAACCAGAAGATCGCTACCCAACTGCGCTGGCTTTCTCTGCGGCTTTTAACCAAGCATTAGGGGTTACTCCCTTTCAGGCGATTGCCACACGCCCAAAAACTCCCCAAGCACCGCCAACGGCTCGTCAACCAACCCCAACGCCATATTTTATGCCGCCGTCTGAGCCGCAATATCCACCGCGTCGCTCTCCTATGCGCCATGTATATGGGCTAGTTGGTTTGGGGGTCTTGTTAGGGCTTTTCAGCTTGATTTTGTTTATCGCCTTGGGTGGTGATAGTGATGGTGATGATGCTATATCGTTAAGTACCTTGGATACGCCGAACATCGTAGCCCAGGTAACCAGTGAGGTGACAGAGGAACCAACCACTGCATCATCCCTTACCCCCACATCGACGGCAACCCTAACGCTCACTGCCACACAAACGCTATCGGAGCCGGTCATTCTTGACTCAACAGAAACTTTTACCCTGACCGTAACACCAACACCCCCCCCAACGAATACTCCTACTGATATCTCAATTGATTTGACAGCACTCCGTCAAAGCGCACAAGCAACGGCTACACAAATTGCCAGGGAGGCAACCCATACCCCTACTAATACAGCAACCGCAACCGCATCGCCAACTATAACCCCTACCGCCACACCGTCCATCACATCATCGCCAACAGCTGCTCAGGTGGATATGGACGCAACTGTGACGGCGATTGTCGAAGCCGTGATTGCGACCCAAACCGCCGCCGCTGCACCACCGTTATTGCCACCCGTGACGGTTATCGCAATCAACACATACACAGGGACAGCCGTCCCAGATGAAGCGATTGTGACGGCAAATATTGATGCCAACGTCCGAGCTGGTGATAGCACATCATATGCACCCGTTGGCGCGTTGTTAGATGGTGAATCCGCGCCTGTATTGGGGATGAGTCAGAATGGATGGTTTTTGATTGAATTGGATAACGGTGTTGAGGGATGGATCGCACCGAGTGTAGTGGTTTTTAGTGGGGATATTGACACTGTAGAGATCATCGCGCCACCCACCATGACCCCCACACGTACCCCAACGCCAACACCAACCGCCACGCGCACCCCAACACCGCCCAGTGGTCCAAATTTAATAGGTGGCACGGTGTTTCTATCACCCAATCCCCCAGTTTGTGGGCAGGCATTACAGGTACGCATCACGGTGACCAATAATGGCACCGTCTCAACCACCACCACAGTGACCGTGTTGATACAAGACATCCAAGCATCAACTGGCACTGTGTTAAATGCCTTTACACAAACCGTGCCCGTTTTAAGCCCAGGTAGTGGTTTCTTGGTGAGCCGTGCCGGCTGGGTACTCTCGGCTTATCCCAATGAGGAACATTTCATCCGCGTGACCATTGATAGTAACAACAATCAAATTGAATCAAATGAAAGCGATAATGTCCGTGTTTCTGAGACGTTCGTGTTACAATCAGGTTCGTGTTAAAAACTGCCAAGGGATTTATCCCTTGGCAACCCAGGAGTAATAAGTTTGATTATCCAAGCACAGCAGGTTTCAATTGATTATCGCTTAAAAAAAGTGTGGCACAATGTCATCCATGACGTAACAGTAGAGATTGCCCCCAAGACAATACACGGCTTAGTGGGTGAATCCGGCAGTGGTAAGTCCACTTTGGCAATGGCTATGATGCGTTACCTGGCACCGAATGCCCGTATTCACACCGGCACAATCCACTTTGATGGACAAGATATTACCCATGCCTCTCCAGTGGAAATGCGCCGTTTGTGGGGTAACCAGATGAACCTTGTCCCACAAGACCCGCTGGCATCGCTTAATCCCGCTTATTCTATTGGGGATCAAATTGCGGAGATCGCCCGGCAACACGACCGCGTTAGCCGCCACGCCGCGCTAGATAAAGCTGTGATGATGTTACAACGTGTTAAAATTGCAGACCCGGCAGATGTGATTAAGCGGTATCCACACCAGTTAAGCGGGGGGATGCGTCAGCGGGTGCTGATTGCCATGGCGTTGATGACACAACCGCGCTTTTTGGTGTTAGATGAACCGACAACCGCCCTTGACGTAACAACCCAAGCAGTTATTTTGGATTTATTCCGTGAATTGATTAAAGATAACCAGGCTGCTGCTTTATATGTTAGTCACGATTTAGGCACGGTGGCTCAGTTGTGTGATGTGGTCACGGTGCTTTATGGCGGGGAGGTAATGGAAAGCGCACCCGTGCTTGATCTATTTCAAAAGCCATTGCATCCATACACGGCTGGTCTGTTGATGAGTTTGCCGCGCCATACTGAGGCAACTGATGCCCGTCTTAAGACAATCGACGGCGTTGCACCATTGTTAACCGAACGTCCACAAGCTTGTGTGTTTGCGCCGCGCTGTGCCTTTGCCCTGGATGACTGCCATACCCAAAAGCCACCGCTAGAACACACGCCGGACGGACGCATGGTGCGTTGCTGGCGTTGGCAAGACGTTGCTTCTGGGAATTTGATTTTAGATACCCCCCCCGCCCAAGCGAGTAAACCCATACAAGCCTCTGAGCGTATACCAATTTTGCAGGTTAGACGGGTGTTTAAGAAGTTTGGCACGCGCACATTATGGGAACGTCTGACTGCTCAACCGCCTAATCCTGTGCGGGCGGTTGATGATGTCTCAATCACCGTACGTGCCAAAACCACATTTGGGCTGGTCGGTGAATCCGGTAGCGGTAAAACCACACTTGCGCGGGTGATTGTTGGCTTAGAGCCGGCGGATTATGGGCAGATGGCGTTATTCGATGTGATTATCCAAAATGACTTGGCTTCCCGTGCGCCAGAAACCCTAAAAGAAATCCGTATGGTGTTTCAAAATCCCAATGACACACTCAACCCCTATCAGAGCGTTGGGCAGGCTCTCCGCCGGACGCTGATGTTATTAGACCGGCATTGTACCCGTGAGGAATTGGATCAACGTGTGATTGATCTGCTCGCTTCAGTGCGCTTGACTCCAGATTATGCTCAACGTTATCCGTCTGAACTGAGCGGTGGGGAAAAGCAACGTGTGGCGATCGCACGGGCATTTGCTGCCAACCCCTCACTTATTTTATTGGATGAACCAACTTCTGCGTTAGATGTCTCGGTGCAGGCTGTGGTCTTAAATCTCTTAAAAGATTTGCGCGCTGGTAAAGAGGTGGCATATGTGCTGATCTCACATGATTTAGATGTTGTGGCGTATTTGGCGGAATGGATCGCGGTGATGTATTTAGGACAAATCGTAGAAGAAGGACCCACCGCACAAGTTTATCAACCGCCGTTCCACCCTTATACAGAAGCCTTAATCTCTGCCATTCCACAGCCAGACCCCGCACAGCGTGGTGCAGCAATCCACTTAGAGGGGGATATACCAAGTGCCCGGCGTATCCCTGGCGGATGTCGGTTTCATACCCGCTGCCCCCGTAAGATCGGCACAATTTGTGAGCAAGTTGAACCCCCCTGGCGCAGTGTAACGGCTGGGCACGCTATCCGCTGCCATATCCCAATTGATGAATTGATAACATTGCAAATACATGATGAGTAGTAAATGATTGCAGAGCCAAATTCACAATTTGCTTATGGTGAAATATACGCCAATTCACACACTTACGTTAAAATAACACTATTCCAGTTGATAAGCAGTAAGGAAAACACCAATGACAAAATACATCCTCGCGCTTGACCAAGGCACAACCTCTTCGCGCGCCATTTTGTTTAACCAAGAAGGCAAAATCATCAAAACCGCCCAGCGTGAATTTAAACAACATTATCCGCAACCTGGTTGGGTGGAACATGATCCTGATGAAATTTGGGAAACACAGCTTGCCGTTGCCCAAGAGGTGGTGGATGATCCGCATGACATTGCTGCGATTGGCATCACCAACCAGCGGGAAACCACGGTTGTGTGGGATCGTGAAACTGGCAGACCGATTCATAACGCAATCGTCTGGCAAGACCGCCGCACCGCCAAACTCTGCGATCAATTACGCGCAGAAGGGTTTGATAAAACCATCCTAGAAAAAACCGGCTTGGTTACAGATGCTTATTTTTCTGCTACTAAAGTCGCCTGGATATTGGATAATGTGCCCGGTGCGCGGGAAAAAGCCGAGGCAGGTAAGTTAGCGTTCGGCACAATTGACTCCTTCCTCGTCTGGAAGCTCACTAATGGGCGGCTACATATCACCGATGTCAGTAATGCCAGCCGCACCATGATGTATAACATTCATAAAAAATGGTGGTCAACCACCATCACTGGACGCTTAAATATCCCCATGAATATGCTGCCACAGGTGGTTAGCAGCAGCATGGAATATGGTCACACCGATGCCGAGTTTTTCGGTGGTGCGCGTATTCCAATCGCTGGCATCGCTGGGGATCAACAAGCAGCGACTTTTGGACAAGTCTGTTTTACACCAGGCTTAGCCAAAAACACCTATGGCACCGGCGCGTTCTTGTTATTAAACACTGGGGAAAACCCCGTAGATTCTAAAAACAACCTGCTCACCACTGTTGCCTGGAAGATTGGTGAAGATCGCACACAGTACGCGCTAGAAGGCAGTATTTTCATTGCTGGTGCCGCCGTTCAGTGGCTGCGCGATGAGATGAAACTAGTGCAAAACGCCGCTGAAACTGAAGCGATTGCTCAGTCTATTCCTAGTACAGATGGCGTATATCTGGTTCCGGCGTTTGTGGGTTTGGGTGCGCCCTATTGGGATCAATATGCCCGTGGTACGTTGATCGGACTAACACGTGGCAGCGGGCGGGCGCATGTTGTCCGTGCCACATTAGAAGCCATCGCCTATCAAACACGCGATGTTGTGGGAGCCATGGAGGCTGATAGCGGCTTAAGTTTGGCGGCGTTGCGCGTGGATGGCGGCGCAGCTATGAACAACTTCCTGCTTCAGTTCCAGGCGGATATTTTAGGCGTACCCGTGGAACGCCCAGTTGTGACGGAAACAACCGCGCTTGGTGCCGCATATTTAGCTGGGTTGGCGGTTGGTTATTGGGGTTCCATGCGTGAAATTGAGCGTCAGTGGCAGGTTGAACGCACGTTTGAACCGCAAATGAGCGAAGATCAACGTGAGACGCTTTATGCTGGTTGGCGTAAAGCTGTTCAGCGGGCGAGGGATTGGGCATAACCGGTGCGGTATTATACCTACAGCGTTGGGGCATATCTCGTCAATGAACTAAAGATCGCCGGAGCAGTGGATAAAATCTTGCATGATGGGCGGGATATCATCCACTGCCGCCTCATTACAGGTGAATCTATCATGATTTACCTGATTGATAGTGCGATACCCGCTTATGAAATCCGCAATATCCTAACGACAAACACCGCCAATAATGATCACACGCTCTTTATCATCTGGGTGGATATGCTCCTGCCAGATCATGGGCGTGTGGTGGAATTGACAGATTGGGAGTCATATTTATTAGCGGCGTATGGTGGGCGGATTTATGGCTATAAAATTTATATGCAGGAATTGTTCATGTTCCCGCTGTATTTTGAGCCGGTATCGAATAGTACAAAATATCGTGTTGTTTATGGGGATGATTTGATCGATGTTGGGGCAATCCACCCACATCGTGTTAAAACCGTTTTGGATGGGCTAACTGGAGAATGGCTAACAGCGTCATTTGATGGAGACCCAGATGCATATCATCGTCACCGTGCCCAAAATTTGCAACTACCACCCACTGACCAATTGCGTGCTTATTATGCTGTCTTGGGGTTAGAGATCGGCGCGGAACGGGCACAAATTAAAGCGGCTTTCCGTAAATTAGCACGGCAATACCATCCTGATCTCAACCCTGCTGAGGATGCTTCTGAAAAAATGCAAGCTCTCAATATCGCCTATGAAATGATCCTCAAATCATTGGAATAAACAGGTTTTGCAATCCACCACAGGATAAGACGCTTAAAAAATAATCGAATTATCCCCACGCTAATTTTATAATAAATGGTTACAATATTGTAATATCACGTTCAATCTTGTAACATTCCTTCACATTTGCTGATGATGAGAGTATACTTTCTTCAGTTTTGTTTACCAAAAGTGCGCTCAAAGCCCCTAGATTTATCTATGGGGATGTAGGGCGCAAAGACTACTAGGTATTTATATAGCTCTATGCTGTATAATGTTCTCATGGCAAATAAACACGCATTCAAAAGCAACAGCAACATCATTGTCTATTTGTGCAAATACCATGTCGTTTGGACACCGAAATACAGGCGCAAAGTGCTTGTTCGTGGTGTTGATGTGCGCCTAAAAGAAATTATCTATGAAGTTGCTAATGAATTGCCGTGTGAAGTGCTTGAACTAGAAGTGATGCCAGACCACATACACATGCTTTGCGAAGTAGACCCACAATTTGGGATACATCGTTTTGTGAAACGTGTCAAAGGCAGAAGTTCCAGAATACTACGGCAAGAATTCGATTGGCTCACCAGTCGATTGCCGACGCTATGGACAAATTCATATTTTGTAGCGACGGTGGGCGGTGCGCCGTTAGCAATCATCAAGCAGTATATTGAGAACCAGAAAAACGTGTAGACATGGCAATCCGAACCTTTCAGTATCGTCTCTATCCAACTCAATCACAGAAGAAAGCTCTGCAATTGCAGTTGGATGTGTCACGCTATGTCTACAATATGGCACTGGAAGAACGCAAGCTGGCGTGGGAATTGGAAGGAAAAAGTGTCGGCAAACGCGAAGGGTATCTGCTGGCAAAGCAGTATAAAAAGACTTTCCCACAGGCAAAAACGGTTCACAGCCATGTGTTGCAGGTTGCCATTGAAGATTTAGACAAAGCGTATAAATCCTTCTTTCGGCGCGTGAAAGCAGGTGAAGACCCCGGATACCCGCGCTTCAAGAGCTACAAACGTTGGCATAGCATTGGGTTTAAGCAATACGGGAACGGCTTCCAAGTCGATGGTCGCCGCTTGAAAGTGTCGGGCGTGGGGCGTATTAAAGTTCGCTGGCACAGACCCTATCAAGGCGAAATCAAGACCTGCCGCATTATTCGTAAGGCAGGACGTTGGTATGTCAGCCTAATGTGCGAAGTAGCTGACCCTGTGCCGCTACCAAAAACGGGGTGTGTTGTCGGTATTGATATGGGTATCAACGCACTCATCACAACCAGCGAAGGCGAACAAATACATAATCCGCGCTGGTATCGTGAGGCGCAATCGGAATTAAGACGCAAACAGCGTAGACTGCAACGCGCACAAAAAGATGGTAACCAGCGAAAGAAGAAATTGCTGGATGTACAGCGTCAGCACGAACACGTCAAGAACCAGCGTCGGGATTTTTTCGACAAACTGGTGTATGACCTTGTTCAAACCTACGATGTAATTGCCATCGAAGACCTGAAAATCAAGAATATGGTGAAAAACCGCCACCTCAGTAAGAGCATCTTGGATGCGGGGTGGGGATACTTCAAACAACGGCTAATCGACAAAGCGGCGGATGCTGGTCGGGAAGTGGTGCTTGTAGACCCTGCGTACACATCTAAATCTTGCTCAAACTGCGGTGCAATTTTTGAAGGTCTAACACTGACACATCGTTGGGTTGAATGTGAATGTGGTCTCAGTTTAGATAGAGACCACAACGCGGCATTGAATATATTAAAACGGGCAGGACGTGTCCGTGAGCCAGAACGTAGCGGATTGCCGCAAGCGTGGTTCAGAAGCCCCCGCCTTTAGGCGTGGGGAGCGTCACATAATTCATATTGTGCGAGATGAGATGAATAATCTGATGAAAGGATAGCCCAATTATGGGAATTGAAGTTATGTGGGATCAAGAGAACATCATCCGATGGGAGTGTGTAGAAACATGGGACATCGGGGATTTTTATATGGCGGTTTCACACACTTGCCAGATGATGGATACCAGTAAAAACCACATCGATCTAATCATCTCATTTGTTGGGCAGCGGATGCCCGTTAATCTCATCAGCCATTTAGGGAAATTACAGCCACGCTTTCCACAAGACACGCTGATTGTTGTCATAGAGAGCAACCGCTTAGTCAGTAGTATTGTAAACATCACGCGCCGTGTTTTTGGTGAAAGTGTGTTAGAAGGCGCACCCACTTTACAAGCAGCACGGGCGCGTATTTTAGCACATCAAGATGAGTTACGTGACCGTACCCGCCCCATAAAAGCCTGAGCGATGTTAGATCAGGCGGGTGGTGGATGGTGCCCTATCCTTCAATGTATACCCGCCGAACATGATCAACCAGCTCAATCAATTGCTCAGATGTATATGGTTTTCCTAGGATCGTGTGCCATAAAGCTGCCATTGTCACACCAATGGCGTAATCATAACGCACGCCAGGCATTTCATTACCTAAAATAACCGCTTGAATCCCCTTAACATCCAACCCGTTCCCACACAAATGGTAAATAATACCAGCAGCATAACGTGACCATTTGGGTAAGGGACGCTTATGGATGGTTTGTTGTTTTTTGGCAGATTGCCAACTAAATTTTACATAATTGCCCATCGCCGGGGCATGGATGATATACAAGTTATTGGCGGGGACAACCGCCGCCACCCAAAGATCATATCCTGGTGATTGTAGAATATGCTCCGGGGATAATTGAAACGCATCATTAAACGCTGCCAACAGATGCAGCGGGGGTGATTGTGTCACACTAAGACTCCTTCTAACTTAGGATGATTGGTGTCGTCAATTAAATTAAAAAACGTTGAATCACATTACATGCTGTTTACAGGTTTCACTTGAAAAGTGGTTCTTAACGGCATACATTTACATCGTATAAGAGTATAATGATTCGCGAAGATTGCAATAGGAAAACAACGTATGAGACGGTTTGTTTTAGGTATTTGTTTGATAACAACGCTTTTGATGGCAAAAATGTTCACAACCGCCCAAGATGCCCCCCCAACATCTCAACCAAGTATTTGTGAGGCGAATTTGATTCAATTTTATACTGCCGCAACAGATGCTTGCTTAGGTGCGCCAGATGGGCATGTTTGCAACGGTGGCAATCCCCCCTTAGCCGAACCAGCTGGAGCTGTAGCAAATTCACTGGCGGCTTTTGGCGCGGTTGTGCCGGTAGATGCCCTTCAGAGCATTACAACAACGGCTTTAGCACCGGATGGCAGTAATGGCGGGTTGGTTTGGGTGCGTGTGGTAGAAACGCAGATGCGTGGTTTGATGATTGGCGATGTGACCATCCGCAACATGATTGACCCCACTGCGGTCGATTTCCCGCTATGGACAGCGTTTACTGTGGTAACTGGGCAAAGCGCACCTGGGTGCCCAGCAGAGCCGCAAAGTGCATTTATTATCCAAAATGCTAATCAATTTCAGCAAATCCGAGTGGTGGTTAACGGCGCATCGGTCGATTTAAACGGCACAGTTTTAATTAAAACTGCCGGCGTGGATACTGTCTTTGTGGTATTAGAAGGGGTGATGCGCTTGTTGGCAAATGGCGAATCTCAGACGTTGGTTGCCGGGCAGGAATCGCGGATTAATCATCCAGATGGTAATTTTAGCCGGGCAGGCAGCGCGCCCACTGAACCAGCCCCTTATGCCTCTGATCGCATCACACATATTCCGGTTGAATTGTTAGACCGTGCAGTGATTTTGCCACAACCGGGGTTTGTCGCTACAGAAGGTGCTGTTAATTTACGCACGGCACCCTCTACCAGCGCAGGGATCATCTATCAAGTTCCTGCTGGGCAAATTATGACGATTTTAGGCAGTAATCCAGCAGGGGATTGGTATCATGTCCGGTTGGCGAATGGTCAAACCGGCTGGATGTTTGCCGAATTGCTGCGCCGTAACCATGGGGTAATTACCGCACAATACGAAAGCACCCCTTTACCGCCACAACGATATGGCGAATCTGGGCGTACTGCACTAGTGGCATCCCCCAATGGGGCAACGGCTCGTAGCGCGCCACATGTTGGCTTTCCGGCAATGTTTAGTGTTGGTGCCGGGGCACAGCTGGAACTACTCGCACGTAGTCCCTATAGCCCCTGGGTAAAGATCGAAACGGGTGGCGCAGTGGGATGGGTGCCGCTGATTAACTTAGAAACACGCGCTATTGTGGAATCGCTGCCGGTAGATTACAACGTGCCATTGCCACCAGAACCAACCGAGCCACCTGGTCAGTGGGGTGGGGCATTCCCTGATCCACGGTGTTATCCCAATTGTTAGTGTGATAAAGCAATCACCTGGGGAATTGATCCCCAGGTGATCGATAACTCCCCAGTACATTGATGGGTGTTCAACGCAAGCGTGCGGGATTGATCCCCTCGCTTGGCAACCACAAAACACCAATTTAAAGGGTTGCGCCGTAGATCAAAACATAATGATCGATGAACAATACATAACCATAACCAAGAGGTGGTTGTAACAGTGCGGTGTAGGCTGTGCCGGTATAGCGTAAATAATTTTCCGGGGTACGCTCAAAGGCGGTGAGGATTTCATCTGGCAGCCAACTATCTGTTAGCAAGGAATCTTCCACATAAACGTCTTGCCGAGAGGGGAGGTTAAGCTGGGTGGCAAGTGTTGCTGTGGGTTCATCATAAGTCAGCAGTGCTAACACATAATAATCAGTTGGTCCCGGGAGTTCGCTGCCGGCTTGTGCCATGCTTTTTTGAACCCATTGTACTTGAAGCGGCTCTGGGAAGCGTGAAAGGTCAAACCAACGAAATAAGCTATCTATATCAGTGTGAACTGTGGATTGTGACATCATATTTGTCCTTTGTGTTTCAAATAAACCACATGCGCTGAGGATGATAACAATCATCCATAACAAAAACATACGTTTCATCGCGATAGTCCTTTCGCTTTTAACGGTCGCCAATTTCACCCCGGCGATCATTTCGACGGTCTGTACGGCGGGCAGGGTTGTCTTCTGAAAATTGTGAGCCGGGGATGTCGCCTTCTACCCAGGTTACTGTGGTTGTGGTTTCACCATAGCTCATAAACGGCTTCGCCCAACCAAGTACCTCAAACCGTCCGTTATCTCGGTCTAATGCCCCAGTTGCAATATCTGCTGCACCAGGGTTAAAGTTATAGCGGTCTTCTGCATGGAAGGTGATTTCCATTGTATAGACTCGCTGCCCGGCTTCATTGGTTGTCACTGTGACATCGGCACTTGTCCAGACTTGATGTGCCCCGATAGCTTTTTGCCAATTCTCAGTATTAGGATAGGGAAAACGTGGATCCCCACCACCAATTGCAAAGGGATCGCTTGTCACGCTGAAGCGGTCACGCCCCTGCCCAATTACTTCTACATTGCGTTGGGCTTCCGCCATGATGTTGTTATATATGATTTTGCCGTTGGGGTCTTCATTGATAAATTCCCCATAATCAAAATGCCAATCTTCACCGTTGCCATAAAGATAATGAGAATATGCCTCTGTCCCGTCATCTAAATGACCAAGTGCTTGTGCCCCACGCAGTAACGCTTCATATTTGGCACGGTTTAAATAATCTCCTGCTGCTGCGGAAGATGAACAAACATCATCGCCGGGGTTATTGGCGCAAAATTCTGTAAAACCGTTGTCGTGGTGTATATCTGGACGGGTTGGTGGTCCAATGTGAAATCCACCAGATGAATCAGGACCGGTGGGCGGATTCCCTTGTTGTGGACCACTTTGCCCTGGCTTACTGGCAAATTTTGCCGCGTCCCCGGTTTTACTCGCTGTAATTACGTCCCCTCCGTTATTGAACTGACTGGCAGCTTGTTCTTCTGCTTCTTGCATAATCTGAGAAATCTGTTGTGCTGTTTCACCTGCTTGGGTAAACGCCCCTTGTAGTCGTTTCACTTGTGGCAAGACATCGTCTTCCATTTCGCTATAAAAGGCATCCGCCCCTTGTCCCCACCAGCCATCTTGTTGTAGATCGTTTATACAAGATTGGATATGCTGCATCATCTGGCTAATAGACTCGGCGCGCTCGATAAATTGACGAGCAGCTTGTTCAAGCTGTTCATAATTTGCTTGTATTGTTTCTGCAGGCATTACCCCTTCCTTTCATAATATTACGAAAGATGCAATGGATTTTAACATTAATTTACATTTTTAGGATACTATCCATTCGTCCTATGCATGAAGCAAGGCATGTTATAATGAAAAAGCGTCATACAGGTTGAGGAGTATGTGATGGACTGGCAAAACGTTTTGCTGATTGGCGGAGGAATATGCTGTTGTGGCATCCCAATTTTGGGGTTTATCGCTTTTCGCTTTTTAGGGATGACGATGTTCCTGCCAGCCTTTGGGGCGGTGTGGAACGTGCTGGAAGGGATGTTCGGCGGCGATGACGGAAGTGATGACGAAGACAGTTCAAGCTTACGTCGTCAATCACGTCCAACACCCACAAAGCCCCGCGCACAATCAGCACAGATGATGGATTTTGATGTCCTGGTCGAGAAATATCGACAAGAAAAACAATCCCCATCCATCGGCGCACAGGGGGCAGATAAAAGCCAGTTTGGTGTTCGCCGAAGCGATATTCCACCCGGACGCACACTCCGAGATAAGCGGTTTAGGCGTAATCAAGTTTCATCAGAGATGCCAGAAACAGATTTAGACCAGCCACCAAAACCCGATCGTGATTTTTTAAGCCGCCGTCCAACCCGTGATACACGCCGCAGAGAACACCACGACGATGAAATTTTTGGTGGGATATTGGATGATGATGGCGACGGTTATATTGATAGCTAAATACCTAACGCATCCATCATCTCATTGACGAGCCGCGCACTACTAGACTGAATACGCTGATAGAGCTTTTGTATGTCATCTGGTATATTTTCATATTGAGAAACAACATGTGGATGCGTAAAACCGCTAATCGTGTTAAGTGGGCGGCGCAGTTCTTTCATCGCTTGTAGTGCTTCATCGGATGTTAGCTGCTCAGTGTTTAGAATAGCTTGCCATATATGGTATAGCTCTTCTGCCGCTGCATACACTTGTTGTGCATCGTCTTGTTGCATATCTTGTGTTTTATGAATTAATTCTTCTGCCCAACCGCCAATTTTTTCAATTTCTTTTAAGATATGATCTGTCATGAACCCTCTTTTTGGTAAATTGTATTTAGTTAAGTCGAATTAAAGATAGAATAGATGACAACCGTCGGGCATCGTTACCTAATAAACGGGTTAATGACCGTCCGGCTTCTACAAGGAACGTATACCGTGCTGCATCAGGATAAGCAAGAGCCGCCATGCGAATAACCGCCGCTATCAAATCATCTGATGGGACTTCCGAAGCGTTTAAGATCAACCGAAAAAAATCATGCCGTTGCGTAAACTGCTGAACCTCCGATACGCTGCAAAGCGTTACCTGAGATAAACTCATGGGTGGGCGCGGCGGCATACTGTGTATAAACCGATCTTGCGTGCTGTAACCGATATTCAACACGTTGATCTCCACCGGAATCATGCGATTCTCACGTTGATCACGTAAGACGTTGGGATCAATTGATTCCGCCATGACCAATTCACTGATGAGTAAATCGTCTTTGATTTCGACAGCATAAATCACCCCAATAGCGAATATGCCCCTATCATTAGCAATTGGGACTTTGACAAATGCCCCAAAATCATGCTTATAATCAAGATGGGTGCTGTGTGTGCCCAAAGAAAAGCCGCGTGTGCTGGCACGTAACACGCGCCCAACAACATCACGCTCATTTATTTCCATGATGTTTTTCCACTTATGTTATGAACAGTTTGACCGGTTATTTTATACAGCATCGTTTCAAGATAGGCTTTAACCAATTAATGCCACATTTTAGCATCAGTAGTACAATAGTTTCAATTAAGAAAGGATGGCGGTTGTTGTGAAAAACTGGCTAATTGTTGTAATTTTATTGATTATTTTATTGATTACAGGGGGAGCCGCCGCCCAAAATCAGGATGACGAAGGACTAATTGACGACATCATTGCTTATGACCAACCTGTGAGTGGCACAATTACCGAAGCAGCGATCTTTGATGTTTGGCGGTTTCAGGCAAATGCTGGCGATGTTGTCTTGGTGCAGATGCAAGCAGCGGATGGACTTGCGCCACTCATCGGTATTCGTGATCGTAGCGGCAATGTGATTAGCAGTACAGAAGTAGACTATGCCGGGGAGCCACTCCCGCCTGCTGAACCCAATAGCATGGCAACGTTAGAGTTTCGTGTACCACAAGCCGGGGAATATGCGATTGTGGCTACACGGGTTGGGCGTTTAGATGGCACAACCCAGGGGAGCTACACACTCATCTTACGGCGATTAGACTCACAGACAATTAACCGACAAGCGGTTGAGTTTCGATGCGGTACACAGTTAGTCCGCACGGTTGCCACGCTAGAATTTACCCCTGGGTTAAATGAAGAGGACTTTCGTGTGCAAGTCTATGGAATTGATGGGTTTGAGCCAGCGATTGGTGTTGTTGCTGGGTTAAATCGTGCTGTTAATGAATGTGCGGCAGACCCAGCTGGTGCAGAAGGAGACACTGTAATTTGGGAAACAGAGATGACTGTTGAGCCGGAATCACCGCATGCTGCCGCGTTTACAATTGGCGGCGGGGAACTGCTCCAGGATGTCACACTAACACTTGCTAGCCGAACGCCCGGACGATACATGGCGATCATCACCGGTTTTACCTTATTACCACAAGATAGGGATGACCAAATCATGGTGCGCATAGGTCCATCTGCTTTAGGGACAGAGATGCGAATCTATATGGTGAAATTAGGTAGTAGCCGGCTTGATCCGGTAATCGTGATCCCAGAGCAGGGCGATGAGTTAGAATTTCGGTGTGATGATGCTGGACGGTTTGCATGTGCAGATGTGCCTTCTATAGCGGGTTTGGGGGCGGTCTTTGCGGATGGACCGGCAGTTATTGGCTCTCGGTTAGATGCTGGCGTACGGCTTCAGCCTGATGATGTGGAGCGGATTGTCATTGAGCTTACCAGCACCAACCCAAATGCTTCTGGCGATTATGCCTTGATCATTTTTGGTGAATTACCACAGATAGGGGAATAATGGACGAGATTTTAGCAACTGTTCAACAGATTGAAACACATTATCAAACGTTAGTCGCATCAGATTTAGATGATGAAACTGCCGAAGATGTGGATGAGATACGCATAGGCTTAGAAAGTATTCGTAGTCAACTTGATGCCATCCAGGATTTGCCCGTGGAACAATACCCCAAGTCTATTGTGCATGATTTGCGTTCACCTGTTGGGGCAATCAGCGGATTTACTGAAATCATGTTAGATACCGACCCACTAACTGACGAACAAGAAGCCATCGTTGAGCAAATCCATCATCTGGCAGTGACCTTGCGAGATATGATCACCACTTATTTTCGGCGGGGTTAGGTTAATGGAAGCACTCCGACAAGCTTTTGAGGCGATCATCGCAGCATGTGATACACTGCTAAAAAGCTCACTGACTGAGCAACAGCAGGGGGATGTTTTGGCGATGCGTCAGGCTGTTCAAGATATTAGCAAACACGTTGATTCCGCTGCGGCACAATTGCCAAAACCGCCGACAAACCTGGTTGCAACAGTACGCTCACCGCTGACAATTTTAATTGGATATGCTGAGGTGCTGTTGGATCGTACAACGTTGGATGATACACAACGGCATCATGTTGCCACTATTTTACGAGAAGCTCGCCCATTGCTGAGCCAAATTGAAAACGCTTTTGGGTTAGATCAAGATCGGACGGAGCCACTTGCGTAAAACAACCTTTTATCTGGATTCGGACTATCCACATCGTCAACTGAAGTTCTCAACCGTTTATGGAGAACGGCGTAGCAGGGGATGTTCTTTATTAATTATTGTTTGGGCGATGACGATGATAGCAGGCGTGATTATTGCCGCCTGGACAGCAGAAACACTTGGCTGGGGAGAATGGGCAGGTGTGCTAGCTGGGGTTGGCGTATTTGGCTGGTTAGGAATACGGGCATTGTTCGATGTTCTTGCGTATGCTCCTGCACGCCGACGTTATCAGGCTTTGTTACAAGGGCAACTCTTAACAGGTGAAGTTGTTCATTCCCGCTTGAAAGGGAATCAGTTGGAGGTGACATATCGCTTCCGCGCCCCCAATGGACGGATGCTTAAAGGGACACAACGCAAAAAATTCCGCCGTCCACCCTCGCCTCCAGAACCAGGGACACGTGTTCAGATACTCTTTACAGATGGGCATCATTATATCATGTTGTGAAAAATTTCCTAATTACTGTATGATATTGTGTTCCATTCAGGTATAGTATATGTATATAGCGTTTCTGGAAAGAATTGTGTTTTTGTTGGTCATTGGTTGGTAGGGATAAATTATCGTGAGTTATCGTGTAGAGTGGCTCTCAGATAAGCAAGATAAAATTTTGCTTGAGTTTCAATATCATTGGAATTGGAGTTCGTTTCATGCAGGGGTAAGCCGTGACCATGAGATGATTCGCTCTGTGGAGCATGATGTGGTGCTTATTCTGCATCCAGCGTCTGTTTTCCCAAGTAATCCAATGCCTCATTTTCGGCGTGCATTTGAAGATCAACCGCCTAATCTCAAAAAGATTGTTGTGGTTACACCAACAGACGGGGAACCCATTTTGTTAAGCTTTATGAGACGAATTGCAAAGATTATCGCGCACTTTTTCCCCAATAGCAGCAAGGTTGAGTTTGTCAAATCGGTTGAAGAAGCGATTGCCGATGTAGGATAAGCCCACAGATGCAATGAGGCTATTCGTTATCAATATACTGCTCAAACCGTGCTAGTGCATCTTGTAAACGTTGTTGGCGTAAACTGTGTGTTAGATCTCCGCGTGTGCGCTCTAGCACACTACGCACCACATCCGTCTGACGACGTAACCCCCCTGTGAGTGCATCAGGGAAATCAAACGTCACTAGTTCGTCGTAAACAGTGTCCATCCAATCTAAGAGGCGTTCGGCTTCTTGGCTATGGTGTGCGTTGCGGCGCATGATATCTAAGATAAAGCGACGGAGTTCTGTGGCGGCTTCTGCGATGCCCAGCAGATAGGTGGCGGGTTCAACCCCCAGCGATTCTGGCGTGGGCAGGGGGTCATCCCGGATCATGGCATATGTCGCGAAGGCTTCTACAACTTCTTTCAGTGCATCTTGCGTATAACCACTGTAATACAAATCGGGATAATCTGCGACACAGGCTTTGAGTTTTTCGGCTGCTTCACGGACAGCAATCAGCTTAGAATCAGCTAGTTCCCAATCTCGCCGATGAATGGCACGGATTGTCAAGGAACAATGGCGAATTAATTCACGTGATTGTGTGATTGCCAAATCCCTAGCAGTGTTTTGCGCGTTGAGTGTTTCCCGAAGTGCCTCACAAATGGTTGACCAGTTCATTTGCTACTGTTGATTCTCATCGTTTTCATCGGTTTTAAAGTTGCTAAATAGTTGATCTGCCAGGGAAGGCGGACGCGGCGGTAGTTTAATTTCACCGTGTTTTTCTTCGTAACGTTCTAGGTTTTGCTGTAAAGCATTCAAAAACGCTTTGGCATTCGCTGGAGTCATTGCCACGCGGGATTGCACCCGTGCGCGGGGGTCGTTGGGCATGATCTGGATAAAATCAAGGATAATCTCGCTGTTGGTCTGGCTGATAATGACTGCGTTGGAATACACTGCGCTTAGGTTTGCTGGAATTTCCAGACGGAGTTGCCGTGATTTATTCTGTGGTGGCTGGCTCATGACCTATTGCTTTCCTTAAGATAACGATCAACAATCGGTTAGGATTATAACAAGCATGTGTTAGATTTGTATTGTAACTATCATCTACACTCGTTTTTTACCGCCTTTGCCCAGGGATTTACGCGCATCATCACCATTGCTGCGCACTGGGCTGCCGGCTAAAATCGCTTTGTAGAAATCTTCATCATAAGCACGTGTACGAACAACGACCGGCATCGGCACAGCATGCCCCATGATGATAGCTT
>RFHA01000194.1 GCA_003696565.1 Chloroflexota bacterium | reverse complement strand
GGTCCCCACATCGCCTGACCAGCAGCAGGAATACCTGCCCCAATAGTCGCCGAACCGTCTGAAATCAGATCATTGAAGGCTGTCACTTCATTGGCATCCAGCACTGGCAGCGGTAAGAAGTCTGAAATGCTGAAATCCTCAAAGTCAGTTGAGGGCATATCATAACGCAAACGGAACGTAATGGTATCCCCAGGGGAAATTTCTGGCACACCGGATGGATTCAGCGTTGTTGTACCAGTAGACGTATCTGTGATTGCATAAATGACTTTGGTGACTGTGCCCTGGGCAATATCTACTGATGCAGCACTTTGATCAGTTGTGGCGTAAGGACCACCTGTCGGCGTGAGGTTGGCAGTATTCAACACCGTGTCTGCCACAATATCAACCGTGTTGGTCAATACATCACCATGATCAACAGACGCATCGCCCGATGGGAATTGATCGGTAAACGCATCTTGAATAGTCGTTTGATACGTAATAGTAACCGTCGTGGCACCGCCATTAAACGTACTACAGTCTGGATTCGGCCCACCAGTGCCACCAGATGGCACACATCCGCCTAAAATTTCCGTTAAACCAAGCTCATCAAATACCTCTTGTGAGAGGTTGATGGACAGCACTGTGTCACCTGCCGTGGCTGTTGTTGCTTCTGGGTCTGGCAAGCCACCGGGTCCTGGTGAGCCACCTGTGAAATATTCCCGAATAGCAAAGTTACCCGGATTGACAGCATTGCTGAAGCTACTGCCATGCTGTGTAAACGTAATTTGTGGGTTGCCTGTAATCCGTTGCCCATCAGAAATGACATCAAAAATCCGTACATTATCTAACGCAAAGAAATCTGAAAGCTGAATACTATACGTATATTCTAGGACATCCCCAGGTGAATTTTGTGCATCCGTCAGGTTGACCACGCCTTTTTGAATAGGAAGCGGCTCATTTTCATGCGTGACTGTTGGAGGACAGCTTGGGCATGTGCCATCACCCGCCAGCGCGTTATCAGTCGCACCTGAATCACGTGGATCAATCGGAGTCCAATCTCCTAAAGCATAAGCGCGGTTTTCCGTTACTGTATCCGCCCCGCTGTTCGGTGGGATCACATGAGAGCCACTGGCATCCAATAAGGGGACATAATAATCAATAGTAAGCGTGGCAGAGTTGGTGACAGATGGATACGTGATGATGAGTTCATTGGCTGTACCATTCGCCAAAACCGGACCCGCCGGGAATGTTACCGCCGCGCCCCCCAGTGTGATACTACTTGAGCCTGGGGCATTAATATTGGTAATGACAATATTATCATCAATATAATCAAAAACATCTAAGTTTGTCACCGTCTGACCAGGCGCAACTGTCACGGTAATTGTATAGGTATGTGGATAATTTGGACCAGTTGCGACTTCACCCTCTGGTGGGGAATTTGTTTTCTCAATTTCAATGAGTGTTGGGGTAATTGTCCCAACCGGGTTGTCTGTCATGGTCGATGGTGTTCCATCTGTAAAATATGATGGGTCACAACAGGGGTTATCCAGCGGGTCTGTCCCAAATTGGAAACCACCCCGTGCATAAAGCGTCAGCGGCGTGTTCAGGTCTGCATGATCGCTCAAACTTGCCTGAAAATCAATTGTCGCTGGGGGTTGATCTGGCGTAAATGACCCAAACGGTAACTGAAAGGTCACTAACTTATCGCCCGGGGTACCGCAAACCACAATTGGAGACTGACTCGTATCTTCCGCATAAGGATGTGTGACTTGGCTCTCTGTTGGACCACATGGCGAAACACCTAATGGAGTTGCGGGGAACGTCTGAACGACTTCCGTCACAGGTACACCTAAATACGTTGCTGATCCAGGGATATAATCTACGCCATCTAATGGGAGGCTAGTACCCGCAGCACCATCCGCACCATTGACGGGAAAATAGACATCAACAAATGGACCATAACCGATATTGCCAGCCCCAACCGGTGCTGCGTTGTCAAATGTAACAGATAGGTTGACAGGACTGGTACCGATAAGGACATCTCCCGTCCCACCCATCGTAACTGATGGATTAGGCACCCATAATGGTGATGCCTGTACCGATGCTGGGACAATCAACAACACTGCCAAAATAAGCAATGTGACCAATCGCCCCTTATTCCATATCCCATTAGAAGATTCTATCATGGCAAAAATTCCTCGATGTGTCTTTTATGAATAAGCTCACGTTGTATAATTTAGAACGCAAAATAGTCTGGGTATTTAAATAACCCCACCCTAAGCAAAAGTATATAATCAGTTACTTTATTAAACAACCACTCACGAAAAAATTTGGACAATTTTCAGATTTAATTAAATTACGATTCAATTTCTATTGTGTTTTGCATCACAATCAAGTAAAGTAATTGGGAAATATGCGCACCAAGGCGGCTAGCAGCAGCGTACGGGGATTATCCCCTCATACAATAAAGAGATGATTATTTTGCCAAAAAGTTCAAATAGTTAAAAAACAACTATGCTCACTATTCAACAAGCACTTGAATTACCTGCTTTTAAGGAAGCCAAGATCATCGCCGGATTTAATGGCATTTACCGCGTAATCACTTGGGTGCATAACGTGGGCGTACCAGATGCAGCCCAGTGGCTTAACGGCGGGGAATTAGTCATGACCACAGCTTATAACATCCCCCCAGATGATGAGGGGCGGGTTGCGTATATGCTGGCACTTATTAAAAAGGGAGTCTCCGGTTTAATGATCGCCGTTGGGCATTATATTGATGCGATTCCGCAATCTATGATGGATATCGCCAATCAATATGATTTCCCGCTGATTGAAGTGCCCTATACCGTGTTATTCGTGGATATGGCACGCGCCGCCAATGAGCATATCAGCCAAGAACAAATGACCAACGTGCGGCAGGCACTCCACATTCATCAAACGCTTACACGGTTAGTGTTAGAAGGTGGTGGAATCAAGCAGCTCGCGCTCACGCTAGCAGAGCTAATTAATCAATCTGTGAGCATTGAAACGGCAAAATTTGAAGCATTAGCCAGCGCGAACATCGCCCCAGTAGATGAAGCCCGCCGCTATACCCAACAATATGGTCGTACAGACCCGCGGCTCGTGCAGGCACTTCAAGCAGAGATTTTGCCTCAAATTCGGGAAACACTGCGCCCGGTGTTTATCAAACCAATGCCACACGTCGGCTTAGAGATGGAACGGGTGTTAGCTCCCATTGTGGTACATGGTGAAATTTATGGCTATGTGTGGATTATCGCCGATGACCGCCCAGTAACAGAATTGGATTATCTGGCGATCGAAAGTGCCGCGACCATCGCCGCGTTGATGTTGTTATATCAAGAATCGTTACAAGGCACCGAGGCATCTCTTAAAGGGAATTTGCTAGCCCGCTTGATTCAAGGCGAAATGAGCGGGGCAAATGTTTTGACAGACCAGGCATTGCGTTATGGTGTAGACCTACGAGATGAGTATCGGGTTTATCTTATTGATTATCCACAAGCCACTTCTAAAAGATTGTTGCGTTTATATCGTGATGTTAATCAATTTATCATCAGCGAGAAACGTGCCGCCATCGTCGGGCAATATGCTGGGCAGTTAACCGTCATCGCCCAAGTAAGTGAAGACCCAGAAAAACTCATCCAAGATATCCGCGCCCAAACCAGCGGCGAAGGCAAAGCAAAAATCGGCATCAGTGCTGTGCATGTCACGGCTCGGCAAGTCCGTCGCGCCTATTCAGAATGTCGTGAAGTGCTGGAAATCTGCCGCCGCCTAGAGCAACATGGACCCAATTATTATTATGATGATTTGGGATATTTACACGTGTTGTATCAAGCAGGTCCCCCTGCACTAGAAGGCAATCCACTTGTCCCTGCCCTGCGTGAGCTGATGAAAGAAAGCCAGGCAGATTTATTCAATACCTTAGAAGCCTATTTAGATGCTGGTGGTAATGGCGTAAACACCGCAGAGATATTACATATCCATCGCAGCACTTTAAACTATCGCTTACAGCGCATCAGTGAGATTTGCCAGGTGGATTTATCCGACCCAGCCGAACGGATGAATCTCCAAATCGCACTTAAGCTCTTGCGCCTCTTCCCGGATGAGGAACGGATATAATGCATTGCCATACCTGATATAACCATTTTCGCTACATTGGACTCATCTATCAGTGATAGCATGGTGATGGATTGATGTATCACTGGTAGGTTACAATATGCTCACACGATTAAAGTTACGTGGCATGGAACGTTGGCAGCGTACTTTGTGGATTATGTTCTTTGCGCAGATGTGTTCTGCGGTTGGCTACTCAATTATCTTCCCTTTTCTTCCTTTATATGTAGAAGATTTAGGCACACATACCAACCTCAGCATTGAGTTTTGGGCGGGGATGGTGTTTTCTGCCCAGGCGGTTACGATGATGATCGCCTCGCCTGTTTGGGGTGCATTGGCAGACCGCTACGGACGCAAGTTAATGGTGGAACGCGCCACCTTCGGCGGAACAATCATCATCAGCTTGATGGCATTTGCTGGTTCTGCGGAGGAATTAGTCATCCTGCGTGCCATCCAGGGCATGATTACGGGTACCGTTGCCGCCGCCAATGCACTGGTTGCCGCCAATGCTCCACGGCATCGTACGGGGTATGCCATGGGGGTTATCCAAGTATCCTTATGGTCTGGTGTGGCGTTGGGCCCACTGATTGGTGGTGTATTAGCGGATATGTTTGGGTTTCGTGTGCCGTTTTTAATCACTGGAGGGATGTTGTTCTTCGCAGGGTTGATGGTGCACTTTGGGATTCAAGAAGATTTTACCCCAGAAGCAAAAGCCAATAATAAGAAAAAGAGTATCTTGAATGAGTGGCGTGGTATCTTCGCCATGCCCGGCGTACCACAAACGTATACTGTGCGCTTTTTGGCAGGACTCAGTCGTTCTATGTTGGTGCCTATTACGCCGCTTTTTGTCGCTTATTTACTAGCACAAGGCACCCCAGGGTTAGTCCCCAGCGTCTTTGAAAACGTGACCAGTTCCGCCGCACATATCAGCACTATTACTGGCTTGGTCGTAGGGATTGCCTCCTTCACTGCCACGTTTAGTGGAGTCTACTTAGGACGTTTAGGGGATAAAATTGGACATCGGCAGGTGTTAATTGGCAGTTCACTGGCAGCGATTGCCTTTTATTTACCACAGGCATTTGTCACACAAGCCTGGCAGTTGATTATTTTACAAGGTTTAGCCGGCTTAGCAGTTGGGGGGATCGTCGCTGCGCCCAGCGCACTTTTAGCACAATATACCCACCCGGGTGAGGAAGGCGCAGTCTACGGGTTAGACAACTCTGTTTTGGCTGCAGCCCGTGCAATCGCTCCATTAGTGGGTGCCAGTGTTGCATTCTGGTTGGGGTTAAGATACACCTTCGCGGCTACCAGTATCTTATTTGGTGTGATGTTGATTGTCGTGATTTTTCTATTGCCCAAACACACCATCGTACACCAGCAACCGATGGAAATGGTGGAGGCTTCACCCTTACCGGTGTAGCCCCACCAAACACATTGCTAAAGGAACAGATAAGACTGATGCTAGTCGATTTCAAATGTGGCAGGGGCAGTGCTTAAACCAGGTTGGCTATTGCCCGCCATCAAATTCTCAAATTGCTCGCTATCCAGCGTTTCCTGCTCAATCAGGACGTTGGCTAATTCATGTAACTTATCCTCATGCTCTTTGAGGATCGATTTTGCCCGTTCATAACCTGTTTGAAGAATACGCTTGACTTCATTATCAATTTCTTGGGCATAAAGTTCGCTGTAGTCACGCTGTTCGCCTAATTCACGCCCGAGGAAAACTTGCGCATTTCCCCCACCATATGAGCGTGGACCGAGCTTTTCACTCATGCCAAATTGCGTAACCATCGCCCGTGCCATGCGGGTGGCTTGCTGTAAGTCATTGCTGGCACCGGTTGTGAACTGATTAAAAACCAGCTCCTCTGCTGCACGCCCGCCCATCGCAAAAGCGATCTGATCTTCAAACATCTCACGAGATTGCAGCATGATGTCACTTTCTGGCAGGGGCATCACATAACCGCCAGCCCGCCCACGAGACACAATCGTGATCTTGTGGATGCGCCCCAAGTTCTTCATATGATGATGCACCAGCGCGTGCCCAGCCTCATGATAGGCGATCTGTTTCTTTTCGCGCTCGCTAATCACACGTGTCCGGCGTTCTGGACCCATCACCACACGCTCCATCGCCTCTTGTAGTTCGCTCATGCCGATGGTTTTTAAGTTACGGCGTGCTGCCAAAATTGCCGCCTCGTTGATGAGATTCTCCAGGTCTGCCCCGCTAAAACCGGCTGTGATCTTGGCGATAGCTTCCATATCTACCGTGGCAGCTAATGGTTTGCCCCGCGCATGAACTTTGAGGATATCCAGCCGTCCTTTGATATCGGGGTTATCCATAATCACCTTGCGGTCAAAACGCCCAGGGCGTAACAACGCCGGGTCAAGAATGTCTGGACGGTTGGTAGCAGCGATGATAATCACGTTGGTGCCTGTTTCAAACCCATCCATTTCCACCAAAATTTGGTTAAGCGTTTGCTCGCGTTCATCGTGCCCACCGCCTAAGCCCGCACCACGATGCCGCCCAACCGCATCAATTTCATCAATAAAGATAATAGCAGGGGCTTCTGCCTTTGCCCGGTCAAAGAGATCACGCACGCGGGAAGCCCCCACGCCAACGAACATCTCCACAAATTCTGAGCCGGAAATACTGAAGAATGGCACCCCAGCTTCTCCGGCAACTGCCCGCGCCATCAAGGTTTTACCCGTCCCGGGCGGACCAACCATCAACACGCCTTTAGGTACACGTGCCCCCAAGCGAATGAACTTCTCCGGTTCTTTCAGAAATTCCACCACTTCTTTCAGGTCTTCTTTGGCTTCTTCATTGCCAGCCACATCGTTAAAAGTCACCTGTGGACGTTCCATATCCCGCGAGACACGCGCCCGGCTGCGCCCAAAACCCATCGCTTGGTCTTGTTGACCACGCACTGAGCGCATCATCCGCCACAGTAAAAATACAATAATCAACATAGGACCAACGACAATAAAAATTTGAAACAGCATTGGTCCGGTGTTATCCCCTGGTTCATATTGAATGGGGATACTGCGGATTTGCTCTGGGGGAAAGCCATAATCAGTCACCAGCACGTTGCCAATGCGGCTACCAGGGGCGATATTCATAGAATAAGTTGCCCCGTCGCTGGTACTCACAATAACTTTGCTATCTCCTTCTTGCACAATATTAGTCACACGCCCGGCGGTTATATCCGTCACCAAGCGGGTAATGGAGTAGCCCGCACCGCTGCTAAAGCGATTGCCGCCACTCATCATAAACAACAGAAAAAGCAACGCAAGCCCGCCCACTACCAACCAAATGCGTTGCGCATTGGGGTTAGGGCGTGGCTGTTGGTTGCCATCTTCTGGCTGTTGGTTATCGCCCTTTGGTTTTTTGTGGGGCGGTTCCGGTGGTCTATTATTCACACTTAAATCTCCAACACATACCACATAACATAGCAACGTCATTATAGCATAGTTATGCTTGATTCTTTATCATTTCTCTATTTGAGTCTCATGAGGGAACAATGAGGTATAAACAACATGATGCACATGAGAGCATCAACATAACACGCTCATCAATTAATACACAGTAACATCATTCAGCCTCATTCATAGAGCGACCAAACTAGCGTGCGAGATTAATCCCCACACGATAGATATGCCATTAATTGCATTATTTTACCGCTTTTTACACACCGTCCAAACATGCTATACTCTCTGCATGTTGACTCAGGCATCAGTAAGGATCACCACATGACACGATTAGTTGAATTAACAATCAGTGAAGCCCTAAACAAACTCGACGCGGGCGAAATCACATCCGTAGAATTAACCCAAGCACATCTAGATCAAATCAACACATTGGATCACACCATCAAAGCGTTTATCACCGTCACCCCAGAATTAGCATTAGAGCAAGCACGTCAAGCAGATGAACTGCGTGCGCAAGGGATTAAAAAACCGTTGTTAGGCATCCCCTTAGCTATCAAAGACGTGCTATCTACCAAAGGGGTAGAAACCACCTGCGCCTCAAAAATTTTGAAGGGATATGTCCCCTTGTTTGATGCCACCTGTGTGGCGCGGTTATATGAGGCGGGGATGGTGATGCTGGGCAAGTTGAACATGGATGAGTTTGCAATGGGGTCATCCACCGAAAACTCGGCTTTTTTTAATACGCTTAACCCCTGGGATTTAGAGCGTGTACCAGGCGGGAGCAGCGGCGGAAGCGGTGCGGCAGTCGCCGCGTTGATGTGTATGGGCGCGCTCGGTACAGATACCGGTGGCAGCATCCGCTTGCCGGGTAGCTTTTGCGGAATCACCGCGCTTAAGCCCAGCTATGGGCGTGTCAGCCGTTATGGTTTAATCGCCTATGGTTCATCGTTGGATTGTGCAGGACCAATGACGCGCACCGTAGAAGATGCTGCCCGGTTGCTCCAGGTTATGGCAGGGCATGACCCGCTGGATTCAACCAGTATGCCAGACCCCGTACCGGATTATCTCGCTGCGTTGACGGGTGATATTCGCGGGTTGAAGATCGGCATTCCAAAAGAGTATTTTGTGGAAGGCATGCAGCCAGAAGTCGAATCCGCTGTGCGGGTTGCCATCGATAAATTACAAGAACTTGGCGCGCAAATCGTTGAAATCAGCTTACCTCATACAGAATATAGCCTACCGGTGTATTATCTAGTTGCCACCTCAGAGGCTTCTGCAAACCTCGCCCGCTTTGATGGCATTCGTTATGGTTCCCCTGTGCAGGGAGAAGATATGTGGGATACGTATCGCAAAACACGTGGGCAGGGGTTTGGTGATGAAGTTAAACGGCGTATTATGCTGGGTACATATGCCCTTAGTGCCGGGTATTATGATGCCTTCTATGGTAAAGCGACCCAAGTGCGTGCGCTCATCAAGCGAGATTTTGAGCAGGCTTTCCAAACCGTTGATCTGATCGTTGCACCAACTTCTCCATCAGTTGCCTTTAAACTAGGTGAAAACGTGGCAGACCCGCTGCAAATGTATTTGGCGGATGTGCTAACAATCGCTGTGAATTTGGGCGGTGTATGTGGTATCAGCGTGCCATGTGGCTTTGGGATGGGCAATATGCCTATTGGCTTACAGTTAATCGGACCAGCACTCGGTGAAGATGTTTTGCTTCGGGCGGCACATGCCTATCAAACCGCAACAGAATGGCATAAATCTCTACCCCCGTTGGTGCAGGTGTAATTTGGATCAACTCAACGCCAATCAACAAAATAAAGAGCGTTAATCTCAATGACTTTATCTCAACACATTGGATTTACACCAGATGACTTAGAGATCAACCGTGCCGGTCAACTAAGCGACATGCAAGTTTATGAATTGCGTGTCGCCCGGCGACGTGTGGTGTTTGTGAATATACTGATTTTGCTGGTTATCGTGGGCACAACATCGCTTATGATTTACACCGGTAGGACGATCTTAACCCTGATTGCATTTGGTATATTAATCTGCTATCCGATTTTATCGTTCCAAGCGGTGAAATATTGGCTGCGTTTAACCGAGGACATCCGCAGTCGTCATGTTCAAGCCACCACCGGCAAGCTTGAGCGCGTGATCAAACCCATAACGCGGCGCGTATTCAATTACATGATCCGCATCCAAACCACAGAGGTGTTCGTCTCTAAAGACCTATTTGATGCCCTAGAGCATCAAGCGGTGTATACCATCTATTGTGCGCCGAACACTGGCAAGCTCTTAAGCATGGAGCGGGTAGAAAGTTAAGGACAACTATCATGACACAGATCAAGTTAAGTGCGATGCCCACCGGGCAATATTGGGTGGGAACAACCGTCGCTTATGATGAACAAGGCATCAAACAAAATCTACTGACACTCGGTCAACCCATTTACATCGTCCAAAATGAACAAGGGCAGTTCGGTGTGGCAGTAGGTGGCACATTGCACCCCAATATCGTGGCTGGTGGCTTAAGTGTGTTCACCCACGCCCCTGCCATTAGCCCCTCTCAATTCGGCAATCCTGATTTTCAAACCGATCATCACGTAAAATATAGCTATATGACCGGCGCAATGGCGGGTGGAATCGCCTCGGCAGATTTAGTGATTGCGATGGGCAAAGCCGGGATGCTAGCATCCTTTGGCGCGGCGGGGCTGGTTCCCGCGCGTATTCAAGAGGCGATTCAACAAATTCAAGCCGCGTTTCCGAGTGGCAAGCCTTATGCCTTTAACCTGATCCACAGCCCAAACGAAGAAGCACTTGAGCGGAACGCCGTCCGGCTATATTTAGAACACGGCGTAAAAACGGTTGAAGCCTCCGCCTTTTTAGATTTAACGCCGCATGTGGTGTACTACCGCGCGGCTGGTCTCAGCCGTAACCCAGATGGCAGCGTTAAAATCGGCAATCGCATCATCGCCAAAATCAGCCGGCGAGAAGTCGCCACCCTGTTTATGAAACCTGCCCCGCCCCGTTTACTCACTCCATTGGTCGAGCAAGGACTAATCACCCAAGAACAGGCAGACCTAGCACAGCAAGTTCCAATGGCAGATGACATCACGTGTGAAGCAGACAGCGGTGGACATACCGATAACCGCCCATTGGTGGCGTTGTTACCTGCTATCTTGGCATTGCGGGATGAGATTCAAGCTGAATATCGTTATCCCACCCCGGTGCGCGTGGGGGCAGGTGGTGGAATCGGCACGCCTTCCGCAGCGTTAGCGGCGTTTATGATGGGCGCGGATTATATCGTCACCGGCTCAATTAACCAAGCCACCATGGAAGCCGGTTCATCGTTACATACCAAAAAAGTCTTAGCGCAGGCGGATATGGCAGATGTCGCGATGGCTCCAGCAGCCGATATGTTTGAGATGGGTGTCACAGTGCAGGTACTCAAACGCGGCACAATGTTCCCCATGCGTGCCCAAAAGCTCTATGAATATTACAAAACATACGATTCCATTGAAGCCATCCCCGCTGATGAGCGTGAAAAACTGGAAAAGACCGTGTTTAAACGTCCCATTGAGGATATTTGGCAGGGGACAGTCGACTACTTTATGGAACGTGACCCGGAACAGATTGAACGGGCAAATAACAACCCCAAGCGTAAAATGGCGTTGATCTTCCGCTGGTATTTAGGCTTGTCCTCACGCTGGTCAAACACCGGTGAAAAAGGGCGTGAGATGGATTATCAAATTTGGTGTGGTCCGGCGATGGGGGCGTTTAATGCCTGGGTGAAAGGCACTTATTTGGAGCATTATGAAAACCGCCATGTAGCAGATATTGCAGAGCATGTGATGCTTGGGGCGGCATTTTTGTATCGGATGCAAACTCTTAAAATACAGGGAGTACATTTTCCACCACATCTTAGCGTGTATCGCCCAGGTGAACGCTAAATTGACCCTTTAAAATAAGGTGTTGCCAAGGAATCCATCCCCTGGCAACATCGCCCATCTCATGAGTGGGGTTTTTCTCTATGGGGTCATGCTCTCATACAAAATCCAGGC
>RFHA01000193.1 GCA_003696565.1 Chloroflexota bacterium | reverse complement strand
GAAAAAACGGCGATCCGCAACGCTCCCGGAGATACGTATTTTAGCCTTGCCTGGTCGCCTGACAGTAGCAAACTGGCTTCTGGAAGTATTAGTAGCCTTAAAGTGTGGAGTTTGCCATCACCATAACAAAATTCAGGGTGCGATTGCGGGTTGTGAATAACCCGTAATCGCACCCCACTCCATGGAGTTGTCCGAATGATGAATCTAACCGAGTTTATTTTTGCTATCCAACAAGCGGTTGATCAGGCCGCACATATGGCGGCGATGAAGAATCTGGAAAATTTTGCTGAAAGTTTTTTATCCAGGGTAGCGAATGGGGCTTCACCAGATTCTAGCGAAGAAGAATTATACGAGCCAAAGAGTGTGACGCTTATTTATCCTAAAGAAACTTCGCAGGGAATCATTGAACATCAAGTGATTACACCACTTTTATCTTTGGCGCCCATTTCAAACCTGCAACTGCAAGAAATATCCCTGAACGTTGATCTATTAATTTTAGAAGGGGATGATGATCTCACAATTGGTTTTCCCAAACTGACAACTGCTCCACATGACGGTAACACGGAGACCATTCAACCAAACGCAAAAATGACCATAAAACTGAACGCTACAAATCACCCTGACGGATTATCCGCTGTGATTGAAGGCTATGACAAATCTATCAGAGCCCAAATCCCACATTAATACTGACTTGAACAGGTTGCACTTGATTTCATGATGTAAATCTAACTCAAATAAGGAGTATAAAAATGCCTAACAATACGTCTGAGAATAATCAACCGGCTTTGGTTTCAATGGCACAACAATTCACTGGCTTGCCCATGAAATCCCTAATCGGTGGGCCACTAATGGCTGCTGCCGAAGCAAATCATCAGATGGCCCTAACGCAAATTGATTACTTGATGAGTACCTGCTTTATGTCGACCACAGGCGGTAAAAGCAGTTCCTCCCCAAATGGTGATCTGACATATACACCCGTCATGATCAAAATGCAGTTGACAAGGGGAGGTTTAACGGAGACGGGGACGGGGGTTGAAAAGATTACTTCAACGATCGAGCTGCCGCTTCTAACGATTGTGCCGCTGAACGCTTTGGCTGTAGATAGCGTTGACATTAATTTTGTAATGGAGGTGACTAGTAGCTACTCGCAATCACATTCCACGAACAGTAGCAGCCATATGCATGAACAGAGCAGTTTTGAAGGAAAAATGGATGAGTTTCTTTATAGCGTTGATATTAAAGGTAGCGTAACACATGATGCTTCTCTGAGTACAGCAGCACAGTCACATTACCAAAAGAGCAATCACGCAACTTATAATGTGCATGTTCATGCAGGTCAGCTGCCGTTGCCGCCCGGTGTTGGGGTTATCATCCAAGCTTTTGCCAATAATATTAGCCCCGTTGAAATGCCCAAGGCGGAGAGCAGCTAGTCGTCTCGTTTTTAGGAGAATGCTATGTTTACTTCCATTATTAACTGTCCCGCTTGTAATCAGGGACAAATTGTGATCCAACCGTATATGTTGTTACAAGGTCAGGCATTTAGTTGCCCTCTTTGCGCCGCCAAGCTTGCGCTTCATCATGAGAGTAAGCCACAGTTGGGCAAAGGGCTAGACGCATTTGATAAGCTGAGAGTACAGTTGAGTCAAAAGGCTGATCAGAATGCTTCAACCAGACATGAATAAATGAGTTGATGAATTTCTCTAATATGTCAGCTCATTTTGAACCGGAGGTCATTCTTAATGCCATTTAGTGTTTCTGTCAGGAATAGAAGTGAATTTGTGGCTGATGGCACGCGGCCAGACA
Organism: Chloroflexota bacterium; assembly: GCA_003696565.1. GTDB lineage: Bacteria > Chloroflexota > Anaerolineae > Aggregatilineales > Phototrophicaceae > DAOTWY01. Next base: position 1,527 of record RFHA01000193.1, on the reverse strand, counting down.
ATTGGGAGCAGGCAACGAAGAGACAATTGCGCGATAGATTTCTAAGAGAGCCTTTTTCCCTCTTGCCAATAGCTAGTATGTTATCAGACCCTGAAGGAACAATTGATAGCTTGCACCGTAGACATGTAATCGCTTGGAATAATCTCAAAAAGATCGTGATTGAAATTGCAAATTTAGACTCGCAAACATTTGGGCGTGTAATGAACAGCTTGGAGCAATTGTTAAGAAGAATGGATGTGCCACATACGGTCTCAGAAACAATTCAAGTTGCTAATCAAGCACGCAATCAGATGCCACCCGCGAACATGCAGATTCATGCTCAGCACCTCACAAGTGCGCTTGTGATGATATACAATGCAGTTGGTAATGTTTTTGTCGGCTTTGGGCGGACAAATTCGACGTTGCAAGCCCGAAATGATAATGGCAGTGATATGATTCGGCTTTTGCATGAGTGGGAAAGAAAAGTGCATAAAGTCACAATATTAGGTGAAGAGCATACTTGTAGCGTTAAGTTAGATGTCGTTACTCTGAATCGATATATTAATGCGTTTGAATCACGAACTAAGAACCTCGTGGAGGCATTTAATGCCTTAAGACGGGCTGTCCCTATACGCCACAGACAAGCAACCCCTCGAAACCAACCACACCCTTTACCCCCGGCTAAGCGTCCCCGTTATGGTTAGCTGTGTGCGAGATTCTTGCCCGTCTATACATCTCGAAAGCGGCGAGGGTATTTTCGACGGTGTTAGCACATTTGCCGCGTAGGGTAGTATCTTGGCCATGGGTGAGGGATAACGGCCGTTTTGAATTGTAAACGGTGAATGTAGTGCGGAGGAATAGAGAGCCGTTCCCTCAATAACCACCACCATTATTTAACATAATCTTATTGTCATTTAACATGCATTAACCATAATGCAAAGGAGAATATCTAATGGAACCTTATCTCGGACAGATTCAACTTTTTCCCTATCACTTTACACCCAAAGGTTGGGTGCGCTGCGAAGGACAGATCCTCCAAGTTTCACAGCACGATGCTCTGTTTTCTCTTCTGGGCACAATGTACGGCGGGGATGGAAGAACGACTTTCAGGTTGCCTGATCTCAAAGACAAAGCGCCGGCACGGTATTTGCATTATTGTATTGCCTTACAGGGTATTTACCCTCAACGAGGTTAAGGAAAGGGTAACGGCCGTTTCTCTTGCCAGCGTGTAGTGGGGGGGGACGGCCGTTTCTCTTGCAGTGTGTAGTGGGTAGTAACGGCCGTTTCTCTTGCAGTGTGCGGGGAAACGGCCGTTCCTCTTGCCAGTGTGTGGGGGGAGATAACGGCCGTTTCTCTTGCCAGCGTGTGGGGGAAACGGTCGTTTCTCTTGCCAGCGTGTGGTGTGGGTAACGGCCGTTCCTCTTGCAGCGTGTGGTGGGTGGTAACGGTCGTTTCTCTTACAGTGTGTGGTGGGGGAGACGGCCGTTTCTTTTGCAGCGTGTGGTGAGTGGTAACGGCCGTTTCCTTTTGCAGCGTGTGGTGGGTGGT
>RFHA01000025.1 GCA_003696565.1 Chloroflexota bacterium | reverse complement strand
CAAGGACTTTGTGACGATGGGACGCAAGTCAATCGTCCCTTAAGCACCGACTCCTCGGAGTCAGGGGCAAGCCACCCGCTTTAGCGGGTGGTAATTGACGACCTATCCTTACTGTTTGGTGTTGAGCTTGAATTGCACTGTTGATTGTGAATAGTCTGCTACAATCTAACCATAAAACATAAAAGAATACAAAATATCAAGAAGTTGTTGTCAAGAGAATGGGTATCCGCCCATAATAAGGCGACTACACTAGTGTGCGGGATTTCCCCTCACGCGATTGCTATTCTCGAACATCATTGTGCTTCAATATGTATGACGTGGCGTATCCAGCTGGTTGGAACAACAGGGGAAATGATAATTTCAACTGGTTTGCGTTCATTAGGGGATAACCTGCCAATTTCGACCAGACGAAAGCCAATGATATGGTCTTGCTCATCAAGTAAGGTGATAACCAGACGAGCTTGTTCCAATGCGGTATCACTTTGATTCACTACATCGGCAGAAAATAGATAGTGCTGTTCTAGTTGGGTGCCAGTTTGATTTTCTACCTCAATAGGGGGGGGTGTAATAGAAACCGGGGAAGATTGATGTACAACAACACTGATACCGCCAAACTGGTCGATTAAATCCTCATTATTTTGTGGATAAAAAAGGATACGATAAGGGGCGAAATCACCGGGATAGATCACGTGTTGTAAGACAAACACTTGTTGTTCTTGGATGACTCGTCCTTGCTGATTGAACATCATTGCCCATAATGAAACGCGCCCGATTGGCTCTGCGAGTGTGTTTGTGATTTTGCCCAAACAGATGATTGCGTTTTGTGGGGTTGGGTAGCAGGTTGGTGTTTGGACCGCTGCTTCTAATGGGTATAAGTCATTAGTCAGTGTCATGGAGAGGGTTATTTGTGGGGATATGGTGCTGACACTTGGCAGTGCTGGGGAGCGTGTTGGATTGAGACCAGGCGTGATAACGGTCAACGTAACCGGTGGGAGTTCAATAGGTTCTGGGGTTGATGGGGTGTCTTCATCTGTGCAGCCAAAAACCAAGACACTGATGAATATATAACACACCACCGGGCGCCAACCCCAATACGTCATGCTTAAATTATCCCTCATTATCCCACATTCAGGGTGTTTATCCCACATTATACCCCTAGAATGATGTTTGAATCCAAGAAAATATGATAGATTTATTTGGGTAATTTATCCTAAAATTAAGGTAATCTTGATGAAACTTGAACAGCAAATTGGCGAAGTGCTAAAAAGACGACAACTTACACTCTGTACAGCGGAATCTTGTACTGGGGGATTAATTGCGAGTTGTATTACAGATGTGGCGGGTAGTTCAGCATATATGCTGGGTGGAGTTGTGGCATATGCCAATGAGATTAAACAACAATTGCTGCATGTACGGATAGAAACACTCAGAGCATACGGGGCAGTGAGTGAGCAGACGGCAATTGAGATGGCACAAGGCGCACTGAGTTTGTTTCATGCGGATTATGCCCTTAGTGTGACGGGTATTGCGGGTCCTGGCGGGGGCACACCAGAAAAACCTGTTGGGCTAACATATATCGGCTTAGCTGGGCGGGATGGGACGCTGCAAGTTGAGCGATATGTTTGGCAAGGGGATAGGCAGGCGAATAAGCAACAAAGTGTGCAGGCAGCTCTCAATTTGTTGTTGCGAGTGTTACAAGCCCCACAAAACTGATTAGTTGGATTGTGAGTTGTTGCCAAGGGATAAATTCCCCGGCAACAGTACCCACCTCATAACTAGGGTTTTTGATTGTTCAAATGTCGCTCAATTGATGGGACGACCAACGTCAGCGTGCGGGGTTAATCTCCACGCGCTAAATGCGTACGCTATATGCGTACGCTATATGCGTGATTAGTTTCTTAAGCTGCGTGTTTTTAGGGAGAATTGTTATGTCATCAATTGTGGCGGGAGGTGTGATACACGGTTGGTATATCGTAATGCGAGAATATCCCCTTCTAGTAAATCCACGCGGCTGAAGGCTGTGTTATTATGCCAGAAGTGATGTCGTGAGCTGGGGACAATATCTAGCAGAGCCTTGAGCAGTGTATTGATGAACATTCCATGTGAGACAAGTGCAATTTTATCATCTTTGTGTGCTTTATTTTGTGCGCGGGCGCGGAGTTCTAAACTGACTCTGACGGCACGTGCATAAACACCTGCGAGGTCTTCTTCACCGTGTGTTGCATCCCACCATCCGGATTCTGTGATCTCATCCGGTAAGATGACATTTTCAAATTCTGCCATAATTTCTGAGCGGGTTTTGCCACCATACCCTATGACATCTTGCTCGGTTTTTAAGAAGATACCGCCTTGTTCGTGAATATCTAACCAGATTTGCAGTGGTAAGTTAAACGCTTGTGCGATGGGATAAGCTGTTTGCATTGCACGGTACATCGCGCTGGAATAGATGTGGGTAAATTGATAGGGATAGCGTTGTTCTCGTTCAGCGGAATTTACCTGAATACGGATCAACTCTTCCGGGTTTTGTGTATGTGTGAGATGGTCAACCAATTGTTGCACTTGCTGATGCCCGACATCAGTTAATTCGGGGTCTTCTACACGCAAGTGTTGATCTTGCATCAATGCATTATTGGTCGATTGTCCATGCCGGATGAGGTAAATTTCCATCAAATGTCCTTTCGGTTACAATAGCGGTATATATTATTGGTTTTTGGTGCATTTTTGAAACGGGTTTTTGCTTTATCTGTTCTCAATTATGAACCGCTAAAAACGAATGCGGATAACTGTTTACCACATGAGGTTAGCACTATGACCAGTCTTTTTGCCAGCCTAGATAACAGCGATTTAGCCGTTCTTAACGTGATTGCAACATATTGGGGTATTGATGTGACACTGGTTGAGCCGGATAAAATGGCACGAGTTATGAGTGAAGCGATGCTGACAGATGACCGTGCCGCGGCAGCTTGGGATCGTTTGACAGATGAGCAGCGTGGCGCACTCCAAACGTTGATTGGCTCTAATAACAAAATGCCATTATTGATGTTTGAACGGCTACATGGTGAAATCCGCAAGATGGGGCGCGGGCAGATTGAACGGCAAGACCCTCTGAATAACCCCACTAGCAGTGCAGAGGCGTTGTTCTATCGTGGGTTGATTTATGAAGGGTTTGAGCAATCCCCTGCCGGGGCGCGGGCAATTGTTTATGTTCCGTCGGATTTAGTCAACGTGCTGCCAACACATAAAACCAGCTACGATGATCTACCTGATTTGCCGCAGTCGCCACAGATATTAGATGATATTCAAATTTTACCAATAGAAGATGAAGACCTATTGGGTGAGATTCACTATGCCGATACCAGCATTGTGGATGATATGGTCACTTTATTAGCGTATTTTCAAATTTATAGCGGGGATGTGGTGGATGGAGCATTAGCGGCGGAAGATTTTACTGCCATCCAGGCGCATTTGATTAACGATGACCCTGCCCGCTTGACGTTTTTGTTTGAAGTTGGCATTAGTGCTGAACTATTTGAGGTGGTGGATAGTATTGTGCGTCCGCGCCGGGCAGAAACAAAACGCTGGTTAGAAAGTACGCGCTCTCAGCAGCTTAAAGCGTTGGCGGATGCATGGAAAGAAAGCACAATCTACCGTGATTTGTGGCATGTTTCTGGGTTGCGTCCAGAACCTGGTGGCTGGGGGTATCATCCAACAGCGGGGCGCATTGCCATTTGTAAGTTTTTAAGCGAGCATGTTCCACAACAACATTGGTGGGATATTGATGATTTCATCATGGCGATTAAGCATATTGAGCCGGATTTTCAACGTAATCATTATGAAAGTTGGTATATCCGTAATGATCGCGGGGAGTATCTGAATGGGTTTGAAAGTTGGGATGCCGTAGAAGGCGCGTTGTTAGAATTTTACCTGATGTGCCCACTGCATTGGTTAGGCATGGTGGATTTAGGGGAAAACGCCGCACATTTGAATGCCTATGGGCGGGCGTTTGTGAATGGGCAACCTTTTCCACAACCACCGGAAGAACCCGAACCGATTACAGTTAATCCAGATGGCACATTGTTAATTTCGCGGCGTGTTTCACGCATGGATCGGTTTCAGGCGATGCGGTTCACAACATGGGTTAGTGCGGCGACCAATATGTCACCATATGTTTATAAACTGAGTCAGGCGGGAATACGACAAGCCGCGGAACAAGGGATTAATTTGGGGCATATTCAAGCCTTCCTTAAGCGAGTGATGGAAGTGGAGGAGTTACCGGCGACCCTGAATCGTCTGCTGCAAAATTGGCAATCTGCCCCACAGGCACAAGTGACAATTGAGCCGATGATTGTCCTAAGGGCTACATCTCCAGAAACGCTAGACTTCATCATGTCAACGCCAAACTTGCGACGATTTTGTGGCTCACGTTTGGGTCCGATGGCGGTTGCGGTGCTGCAAGATCAGTGGCGAGGGCTACAAGATGCACTGGCTGAGCATGGCATTGAAGTGACGGTTATGGGGACGTTATAACCATCTCAAACGTGCCAGACATGCCTAAAAAATCCCGTACGATGAGGGTATATTCGTTTGTATGTGGCAGTATAACCTGATGCAGTTTTGAATCAAATACATTCAATGTAAGGTCATCCCCGGCATGGTCGTCATTTTGTGCGATGACCTGCCCATTTGCGTCAACCAGCGTTAGAATTGGATCAAGCGTGCCGGAAGTATCCCGCAGGGTGACACTGATTACATCACCAGCTCGCGCAGAGAAGGGGTAATGATAGGGGGTGCTGGTAGGTAAATCACCCGTGATGACTGTTTGAGTATCAAATGTGGTTATTGTGATGTCGAACAAGTCATCCCGCATAAGAGTTAGCACAACATCCCCGGCATAAATCCCGCCATATGTATTTGCGATAATGCGATATTCACCGTCTGCTTTGATCCACAACGCTTGAATAACGGCATCTGTTGGGCGTAGATCAGGATCATTTGTAAAGTGATTGTTGTTATAAGCAAGCTGTTGATTATTGGCATCTTGCACAGCCAGCACCGGATTCGCTAATGGATCATTATCTTGGCTAGTTAAGATGATGGTGAGGACATCCCCAGCAGATGCAGTAAACCAGACTTGAGACGGAGTTTCACCGTTAAGGGTAATTATTTGGCTTTCTCCGATGCGTATATATTGAGTATCTGGTACAGACTGCCAACCGACCAAAACAAACAAGCAACAGATGGCAACCACGTATCTCCGCCAAGATATAACATCCCTTGTGAATTGGATGAATGAATTGAAATATGGATACAGGACGATTGTTCTTTTCCTTTTCATTGGCTTTCGTCATATAATAGATTGATTATTTTGATAGATATTGAGGGGTATGTCAATTTGAGACAATTAATGACTTACCTAATCGTGAGTTTGTTGGTATTAGCCGCCTGTGGTGGTGATAATGGTGAGGAAGTGGCAGCTGTACCCACGGTAACACTTCAGCCGTTGGTCACGCTGACACCGCGCCTGACGGCAACTCCAGTCATTACTCGCACACCACTCCCAACCTT
>RFHA01000192.1 GCA_003696565.1 Chloroflexota bacterium | reverse complement strand
CGGTAGATGATGTGGTTGCATGGAGAGTTTGATGAAGGATTTAAGTAATCGAGCAAAACGCCTACGAGACGCAGGCTATAAACTGACTAATGCGCGTTTAACTGTATTGGATGTTTTAGAGCATCATAGTGGGCATATGACATCATCGGAAATCTTAGAGGCAGTGGCGACAATTGACCCAAACGTTGGGCGTGCTAGTGTATTCCGCACGTTAGATTTGCTAACACGTCTAGCCATCATCCGCCCAACCTATATTGATGGTAGCATGACCCCCAACTATGTCCTTTTACCTGATGGACATCACCATCATATTGTATGTATCCGTTGCAATCGTGTGATTGAATTTGATGACTGTGGGTTATCTGCATTGGAACACCAACTTGAGAAAACATATGACGTGGTGATCTCTGGACACCTACTAGAATTTTATGCTCTGTGTGTTGCCTGCCAGGATTCTGCGCAATGAACCAAACAAACCACGTGATTGCCCCAGCAGAAACGATTCCAGATTATGCCCGTGTCGCGTTAGTTCCTATCGCTAATCCAGAAACGGCTGCCGATTTATTGCACGTAGCAGCGGCACTAGCTCACCCATCTGAAGGGAAAGTGATTGCGTTAGTTGTCTCTTTAGGGGATGTGGAAAGTCAAGCACAATCTGTTGAGCAACTTGAGCCGATTATTCAGGAAATTCGTGAAGAAGGTACAACAATTGAATTAAAAGCGGAAACCGCTACCAGTGTTTCACGCGGGATACTGGATGCTATCCGTCAAACGGGTGCTGATTTGGTGATTCTTGGCTTAAAACAGCATCGACGTGGGCAAGTTGAGATGGGCACCGTGGTTGAAAGTGTTTTAAAAACAGCCACATGTGATGTTTTAATTTATCGACGTGGTACTCATGAAGTTCGGTTTGATAAAGTGATTGTGCCAATTGATACCGATACACAATCCAAGGTCGCGGCACGGATGGGGATTCGGTTGGCGGCGCGGTATAAAACACCCATTGAAGTAATCCATACCCAAGCAAGTCACCGATCACAGTTTGAAGGGTTGGCGATCATTGAGCAAACAATTGCTGACTTGCCAGGGCATCAGTTCGTTAAGCGTTCAGTCGTTAATGGGGTTGATCCAGTTGCTAGTATCCTCGCTCGTGTGCAAGAGGATGATTTGCTGATAGTTGGGTTTAATAAGCGCAGCGATTTTGAACGACATATATTTGGTGATGTGGCTTGGGGAGTTTTAGAAAAAGCCCCTAGTACAGTCATTATGGTTTCGCGCGCAGTCGGTAAGGAGACAACGCTTAACCGGAATTTGCGGCGATTTTTCAACTGGTTGCATCCTGTTCTAACGCAAGTGGAACAAGACGACATTATCGAGATGTCACGACGGAACGCCAGCTTTACGATTGATTACTTGATGCTGATTTTAGTTTCTGCGGCGTTGGCAACATTGGGGTTGTTGTTGAATAGTGTGGCGGTGATCATCGGTGCCATGTTAGTTGCTCCGTTAATGTCACCTTTAGTGGCGATGTCTGTTACATTGACTGTTGGACGAATTTGGATTGCACAACGCGCTTTTACCTCATTGGTAATAGGGGTTTTGATGGCGGTTTTAATGGCATTTGTGCTAGGGTTGCTATTACCAATACCACTACCCACATCGGAGATGTTGGCACGAGGTGCGCCGACTTTATTAGATGCTGCTGTGGCGTTTGCCTCCGGGGTTGTTGGGGCTTATGCCACTGCCCGTAAAGACATCCCTGCCGCGCTTGCTGGTGTGGCAATTGCTGCTGCTTTGATGCCTCCAATTTGTACAATTGGTTTGGGGTTGGCTTTTGGAGAAATCAACCTGGCATTTGGGGCAACATTGCTCTTTCTGACCAACATCATCAGCATTATTGGGGCGGGTATTTTGGTGTTTGTTTGGTTAGGGATGCGCCTAAAACGATATGATGTTTGGCGGCAAATCGCTGCGATTATCTTATTAATTTTGGTGGCTATTCCGGTAGCCATTGAGTTGTTTATTTTGACCCAACAAAATAATACACAAAATATCATTCGCCGCGAATTATCTGATGGGCTATCACCGGAGGCAGAGCTTGTCAGTGTGGAGTTTATCCAACAAAACCCTGTTCGTGTGATTGCAACGATCCGAACAGAAGGGGATATCTCACAAGAAAAAGTGAACACCTTGCAAGACCAAATTGCTTCTGAATTGGGAGAAGCCGTTCAGTTAGAGTTAGTTGTGATGCAGGTTATTCGTCTACGAGTTGACCCAGAAAAGCCTGAATTTACACCAGAGCCAGAAGTAACAGATACACCTGCACCATGATTAATGTACCGTAGGAGATTGATCGCTTTTTAAGAGTATAAGTCAGGGTTGTGAGGTATCCGCTATGTGATGGGATAACTTATCTAAACCCCACATCGTCACGACATCCATATTCAACTGACTATGCGGCGAATCTTGTTTAAGTATGTGTTGATAACGAAAATATGCTGCTGCGGCAATCATTGCGGCGTTATCTGTACATAGGGATAACGGTGGATAGCGGACAGGTAGTTCGCTATCTTTTTTCATACGCTGACGCAAACGTTGATTTGCGCTGACCCCGCCCGCCATGAAAATCTCTGTCGCACCGAATTCTTTGGCGGCACGGGCGGTTTTTTCGACTAAAATTTCCACCAATGCTTCCTGAAAGCTGGCAGCGACATCGTTTACAGAGACATCCGTACGAAGCTGAGCGCGCTTCTCACTGGTGAGGTGTCCTTTACGGGCGGCTGCAGACGGCTGAACGGTCACTTCGCGCATGACAGCAGTTTTTAAGCCGGAAAAGCTGAAGTCGTAAGAATTATCTCGTTTGGCACGTGGAAAGTTATAAGCGGTTGGGTTACCGTTGACTGCTGCCTGTTGGATGTGTGGTCCACCGGGGAAGGGTAATTCAAGCAGCCGTCCGACTTTATCAAATGCCTCTCCTGCTGCATCGTCCAATGTGCCGCCTAAACGCTGATATTGTCCATGTCCACGCATTAAAATAAGTTCAGTATGTCCACCGCTGACGATTAATATCACAACGGGAAAAACAACCTCTTGGAAGGGTTGTGTCAGCCATAATGAGTAAATATGACCTTCCAAATGATTGACTCCTAATAAGGGTTTATCGGAAGCAAGTGCCAGACCTTTTGCATAGTTAATCCCAACCAGCAATGATCCAACTAAACCGGGTCCGCGTGTTACGGCGATCGCATCGACCTGATCAAGCTGAATACCGGCATCGCGTAATGCTTGTTCAATGACCGGACTAATGCTTTCTACATGCGCGCGTGAAGCAAGCTCAGGGAAAACCCCACCGTATTGTGCATGTAAGTCAATTTGTGAGGCGACGACATTGGATGCAATGGTTTTGCCATCAATGACAACTGCCGCCGCCGTTTCATCGCATGAGGTTTCTATTCCGAGGATAATCGTCATGAATTGCCTTTAATATCACACATTGTCTTTCTATGTATGATACTCACAATCAGACTGGATTAACAGTTAGAAGTTCATCCACGGGTAACAGTTGACGTAACATCGGATGTGGCGAATTGATAGAGCGATAGCGATTGATCGAAACTTGCCAATAATACGTGGCTGCACAAATATCATGTAAGCCTTTGATGTAGAGGCGTTGGTCTGGGGTTAAATTAGGTTGTGCTAAAAGCGCAGCATATTCTGCCTCAAATGCCCGGCTTTTTTCGTTGACGATTTTTATTGCCTCGCTAATGGCTTCCTCTTCACTCAAATTATAAGCCGCTTGAATAACGGCAATGAGGTTGAACTTTGAACCAAACCGTAGGACTTCTTTTTCATATGAGAAAATATCGTTGCTTAATGATCCCACTTGTGCCGTTAATTGATTGATGGTCTTAAAGGCTTCAATCTCATCTGTTGATAAATTCAACTCATAGACAAATGGGACATAATAAATTGTTGGATACATCCCGCTGTCATGCTCGCGTAATGCTATGTAGCGTTCAACAGAGGGCTTGCCATCAACTAATAGAGCTTCATATCCCTTTGTGGTAGATTGTAAATGTGCGGTTGTATAGTCTACAAACATTGGTAACCAAGATGGATGTGCTGGCTGCTTTTGAAAGCGGTTATAAAGCTCCATGCAAACATCATATAAAATATGTTGTTCTTGAGGATACTTACCCGTTAAGATGATCTCGCAGCAATTTTGATAAAGTTGCTTGAGTTGCGCTTTATGTTCAGCCATATTGAGCTGATTACGATCATACATATCATCAATATACCAAAGAACATGATTATAAATGTTCAATGTAATCAGACGTTCTGGGTCGCCACCAGGTAGCGCGTAGGTCATCATGTAGTTTCGTTCACGGAATAAGTCTTCTGTACCATAGTAAATCCCAAATTCACGACAAATTTGCTCCGTTTTTTGGTTAATTTCATATGCTAGGGGATGAATTTGCTTGGTACCAATAACAACATGATCTTCTAACGTTAATAGCTTACTCAATGTACTATCCTCCGATTTGTACGACATATAACAAATATTAAGAAGCTACCGTGAGGCGTTTATGTTCCACAAATATCCTAACATAGAAATGAAAAAAGTAAACAAAAGAACCCCCTTTTTGAGGGGGCGGTTTTTTTTACTGATTTTTCAGTTTTTCATAGAGGTTATTATCGTCATCAATAGGGGGAGTATACCGTTTTTCGTGTATCGTTCTTATATCTGATTCATCAGGCATAAAAAACCACAACAGCAAATATAGTGGAACTGTTGAGCCAATACCCGCTAAGGTCAGCACCAAAAAGCCGATGCGCAGAAGATTTGGATCAACGTCAATATAGTCTCCAATACCACCTAAAACCCCACCAACCCATTTATCATGTTCAGATTTATATAACCGTTTGCGCTCTGTCATGTGTGCTTTAACTCCTGTTCAAAGATGTATTGTTATGTTTTATACGCACAACAGATATTAGAGTTGCACTTTCCGGGCACGGATTGCCAGGAAGAGCGGAATTTCATCATCGGCGAGTTTTTCCGGCTTGGTGCGGTTCTTTTTAAGAGGATTATCTGCAACAGGTATCTCATCCATATGGTCAACCAATAAACCACAAGCTGCCAGCGTGTTGATATAAAGGCTAATGGGGCGGTGGAAGCTGATTGTTACGCCACTTTCTTTGCCAGGATGCTGCTTCATAGGGACTGGTAGCGGGGTCAGGTAACGATCAACACGACGATATTGTAGTTTGCGGTTTTCATCAAAACCCCAGCCACTTTGCCGCGGCACCCGAAAAGCCGGATGTGTTAACAACATTACCAAGCGTCCACCAGGTTTTAATGCCCAGGCACCTGATCGTAGCACATCATCTAATGGATCCATATCTTGCAGGCTGAGCAAATACGTGACTGCGTCAAAGAATTCAGCCTTGATGAAAGACACATCATGCAGACGTGCCGCATCACCTTGTAAAAAACGACCATGCTCACCATGATATTTGCGCGCAAAATTTAATAACTTCGGGCTAACATCTACCCCCGTGTAATCAGCACCGCCTTTAGCAATATGTGGGGCAAGCACACCTTGCCCACACCCGACATCTAACACTCGCTCATTTGGCTGTGGATCAAGTAATTGAATCAGTGCTGGGATCGCTAATTTTTGATGATGGTGGCTGCCGCCTTTACCCATCCAACCGTCATACCAGGCGGCAACGGCATCCCAACCGGTTGGCTTTCTGCGTGAGGGATTTTTTGGCATGGTGTTTTTAACTCTACTCATGATTTTTTCGATAATGGATGGATGACAACACAAATACAACAGCAAATATCAACGTTCCCAAGCTAATCATCAAACCGTTTTGGATGGAATCCGGTTCAAAGCGTAGCTCAACCACTTGATCCATCCCGGCATGCATGGGTATGCCAATTAATCCAGCATAATTATCTACAATCGGTACAGGATTGCCGTCGATTGTCGCTTTCCACCCGGGATAGTTGACAATAGCAACCGTCAACAAAGCGTCGGTTTCTGTAGAAATACGTATTTTTAAATACTCTGGCGTGATAATTTCCAACGATTCAACCGAGCTAACTGCCGGACGTTCTCCCGGCAAATCAAGATTAAGTGGATAAAGTGTGATGCCCATCTCTCGCAAGTTTACATTAGGGTCTGCCATGATCTGACGGGCAAACTCAGGACTGCCGGATGCATCCCGATAATCATAGACTAAATGCGCTAACGGACGTGGATCAACTAACTCAAATAACCTAAACTCCTCCCCTTTTGCGTTGAGGTCATAAGCACGTAAATCAAGCTGCATATTTTCTGGTGGCTCCGTTGTGAGCGTAGAGTATCGAACAGACAATACTTCCCAAAAACGATCAACCGGTATCGTTCGTAACCGTTCGATACTTTCTAAGGTAAATGGTCCACTGCCATAAATATCTGGGATTCGGAAAGTGATACCATCCCCAAGTAAGCCGGCACCGCCATCAACCCGCCAAGTGATGGCTTCTGGTGGCATATCTTGGAAGGTTGCTAAACTAGGCGGCAAATAGACTTGTGTCTCGGCTGAAACATAATTGTCTGAACGGGTGCCAACGGTAAACAGGTCGATGACGATGATGATAATTAACCCTACAGTGTAGTACGGGCGTGGTAAGTGCAGCCATCCGATGATCAATAACACTATAATTAGACTAAAACCGATTGGTTCGGCATAATGTGATTCTGTTAAAGATGCCCACATATACAGTATGGCAGTAATCCCCAGGGCAATGTAGATAATCGATTGGCGAGGTTGTTTTATGAGTTGATTAACAGCTAGCATGACTAACGCAAAGCTGACGAGGGATGCGATGCGTTCCTGTTGACGGAACATATCAAACCCAGGGATAAATCGATAGAAAAAATCATAGACGATGCTACCACCACCTAATGAAAGCAAACCCCCAACAACAATAACCCCAATCCAAAAATAGGTTTGTTTTTGTGGGCGCAATATTGTCATGATGGCGAGTAAAACCCCAACCGTGCTAATATAAAGTGGAGACCATGTTGTATACAATTTGGGGATCAACGCCTGAAGAAACTCCGACGGAGTAAAGCCGTTTGCCTTGTCATCAATTCCTAAATTGCTGACTCGGCTAGTAAGTTGTGTGAACTCCCATGCCGGCAGCAACTGTATGGCAGATAATCCTGCACCAATTATCCCCATCAGCAGCAAGCGTGACCCAATAGCAAGCCAACCACGTTCCCAGGTAATGAAAATGAGATACGCTACCCCCAAATACGTGATTTGCATGGTGGTTTGTGGGTGTCCACCCATTAATGAGCAGGCGATTGCAATACCACTAATAACAATGGCTTGAAGATGTCGCTGACTTAATTGGATGCCATATAAGATTAGAGGGAGCCAAACAACACTTTCCATAATGCTGACATGCCGGATCGGGTAGCCGGTTAGATAGCCCCCATAAGCGTAGAGGATACTACCGATCAATGCGATATCAGGGCGTTTTAATAAGGCGCGTAAGAAGGCATACATAAATAAACTTGCCATCCAAACATGCCAGATAATCTCAAGTTGATACCACTCGACTGACCAATCACCAGAAAGAGCAATAGCAAGCAATCTAGGTGGATAAAATGCCGCTGATTGGATATTACCAGCGAATGGATCACCTGCATGGTTATATGGATTCCACAGTGGGAACTCACCATTTAATAACCGAATCGCCTGATATTCACTAAAAGCATAATAATGTTGAATGAAATCCCCTTCGGGATTGATTCTAAGACGGTCAACTGTGTTAGGTGTTAATAGCCGCCAAAAGAAAAAATAACATAAGAAACTTAACACCAATACATGACTGATTGTGACAAACCATTTTTTAGTCATGAATAACCACCATAATTGCCAAGCTCACCAAATGTTTAGGCATCAATCAATAAATGTACATTGAGTGTCCAGGCGATATAAAGGGCATGAAGAAATGCTTTTAAATCACTAATACTGCGGTCGTCATGCTCGTCTGGCTTGATGATAAACGGAAAACGCTGTAAGGCATCCGCTGGTGCTGGGTCCAAATTTGTGATGGTATCTGCTTCCAAATCACGCTCGATGGCACCAAAAAATAAGAGTAATAATGCAGCTTGGCGCGGTAAAATCACTGGACGACGAACGAAAAGCATCTCAAAAATCTGGTTGGCGTTTAGATTTAACTCCCCCAGGCGACGCGCGGGGGCTTCAGACGCTTCAAAATAAATGCCGGGTTGTTCTCGTAAAGGCTCTACTAGCTGCCCATCATATTTAAATTCCTGCACCACTTGCTTTAACAATAGCCAAACCAGTGGCTCATCTGGCACGGGTAAACGATCTAATATCCAGTTTTCTGCACGCTTGGTGATTGGATATTGAATGTGACCAATACATCCAAATGGCATACCGATACGGTTGGCAGGGCAATTTTGACAGTGAACTGCATATGGGCGTAATTGATCAGCGGCATCTAACAATGCCTGAACGACCATAACCTGTGTTTCTTCCTGTCCTTCTGGGGTGCTTCTGGTAAATTCAAAGCCCATTTCACTCGGGGGACGGTCATCACCACTTTCACGGAAAAGCTCAATGATTTTATGGGCACGCTTTTCGCCTTTCAGTCGTTCCAATATATCTTGTGTGCCGAATTGCTGCTTAGGCGTACAAGAGAAGTCTATAATATAGTCAATTGCCATTGATTATGCCTTGTAAAAAGTTAACCTCTTGATAATTGTTCTTGGGCAGCTTGTTGATTTTGTGCTGCTGGTTCTATCTCAATATCGCTCAGTTTACCAGATAATTGGTGAATGTCATGAAGCTGTTGTAAGGCTTTCTGGCTGATACGATCCATCCTATCCATGTCAATTGCGATATCATCTAAACGCCGCGCTTGTTCATCAACCGTCTGATAAATGGTGTTAACTGCTTGTGCCGTTTGCGTGATGAAATCAATGAGCCTTAGCATGGTTTGGCTGGCTTGTTGTGACATGTCCGTCCCAACTTCCACGCCAGAAATGCCGATTTCCGTCGCCTGCATGGTTCGATCAACCGCTGTTTCAATCTCATTTAATAGAGCTTGCACTTGGTTTGCCGCCTGGGTGGATTGTTGAGAAAGCGACCGGACTTCATCCGCAACAATCGCAAAGCCGCGCCCATGTGTCCCCGCACGTGCGGCTTCAATGGAGGCATTGAGTGCCAATAGATTGGATTGTGTTGCAATTTCTGTTACTGATGAGATGATTTGGTCAATGCGACGGGTGAGCTTACCTAATGTCACAATCGCTCGTGCGATCGATTCAACCTGCTCACGGATTTGATCCATGCTTTGAGTCACTTGTTCCAATGCACTTTGCCCTTGTGTGGATAAGGCAGTTGATTCTTGTGCGATACGGGTAATTTGCCGGATTTGCTCTTTGATATTTTCTGCCTGTGTTAGGAACTGATCCATTTGTCGATTAGCGGATTGGATGATCGCCGCTTGTTCTTGTGCGTCCTGTGTACGGTTGTTAAGGATTTGTTGAATCAGTTGTGTCGTTTTTTGCAAGCTGTTAAGTGATTGTGTTGGCAATGGTTGAGGGGGCACTTGCGGTGTGGTTGATGGCTTTGGGGGAGATTCCCGCATGAAAATTGTCCATTGGTGCGCGGCGATAACCCCCAGCCCTAGTATGGCTGTATCCCATTGTTGCCCTATAACTGCGCTAGTCAGGCTACCCAATGCAATTACCCCTCCATAGACAATTTGTTGCTGTGGCTGTGTGGGGTAGATCAAGCTGGTTAATCCGCAGACTGCCAGCCAACCCAACGCATCACTCCCCAAAACGATCAACGCTAACGAGAAGACAATACCGGCAAATGATTCGACACGCAGGGCTTTGATTTGTAGACTGATGCCGAATGCGATAAGAAAAATGAGAGCTGCAACGAACCGAGCGGACACATTGTCAATCAGATAGGCTGTTAGTAAGATGATACCTGGTAAAAATAGGCGATTCATGACGACTTCACCAAACTAATTTGTGCCTCTAGTATAACGGATTGTTCGAAAATCTATAGGGCTGTGGGTTGCTGGCTGAAACAAGGCTATACTTAAAAAGATAAGCAAAGGAGTGAATGTTTCACATGAAGCGACTTGTGATTTTAACAATTGTATGTGTATTAGCTGCCTGTGGTGGCGGTGGGAACGAGAATGATAATACGGTTGGGGAAGATGGTGAAATCATCGTATGGGATCGTGACCCGTCTGCTGTGATTTTCCGCGCAGATGTCACCGGTGGGAACACAGACCCGTTTTTTGTAAAAGGTGAAATTCCGTTGTGTACAATTTATGGAGGCGGCACCGTTGTGTGGACAACTGACGCTGGAGACCCAACCGCTGAGGTTTTATTTGGTCCTGTGGACGATGCCCGTATCCGTCGTTTTATTGAAAATCAGACGGTCTTTCGTGAGATTTATACCTACGATGCTCAGGCAGATGTCATGGCATTAGGGCAAAATCCTGTTGTCGAGACTCTGACAATCACCGTAAACGGCTTGACTCATACAACAGATGCTTTTGCAGAATGGCCCCCCAATTATTTTGAGGAAATTGTAGCGGAATGCCAAACGTTAAGCCCACGCCCACAAATTTATCAACCGGTAGATGGGGCATGGGTGTTGGCGGAACGGCGTGAATACGACAATAATTCCCCCTCGATTTTGTGGGACCCTATCGCCACTGGATTAGATTTAGGCACTGTGGCGGATTCTGGGCAACCGGTATGGGTGAGTGGTGCTTTGGCGCGGGCGTTGTGGGCACAGCTCCGGCGTACATCACCAGATTTGCAGTTTGGGCAGGAAAGCGGTAACTATGTCATTGTGCTGCAAATCCCTAATATCACTCGTGAATCATTGCCAGCCCCACAAAATACTGGGGAATAAATGATAGTCTGCTGTCAGGGGTGCGCCAACCATTCAATAATCTGCTGATAAGCCGCTTCGACACTGATGCCATCGCGCTCCCATGACCAATTTTCTGGCGTGCCACTGGCAACACCACCACGCTTAAGTGGGGTCGGTTTCCAGATCGCTAAAGAATGTGGTGTAAATGGCGCGTAACGGGCTGGGTCTGATGGACCGAGAATCATCACCGTGCGCGCCCCTGCCGCCGCTGCTAAATGCGTTAATCCGGTATCGTTCCCGATATAAAGCTGTGATTGTGCTGCTAAAGCCGCAATTTGTGGAAATGATAATTCTCCAATGAATGCTCTTGCCGGTTTATCTAAATATGTTTGGACTGCTTCAACGATCGCCTGATCCCCAGGTCCACCCAGCAAGATGATGTCGGCATTTAGATCAGTAGTCAGCCGTTGACCCAGCGCGGCAAAATTTTGTGGTAGCCAACGCTTAATACTCATCTCCATTCCAGGGTTTTGCCCTCCACATGGATTGATGACGATATAACGTGCCGGTAACGAATAGCCGTTTAAGGCTGTCAGATCAGCTGGAACATTGGCATAACACCCGTTGACATCGATACCTAAAGCACGCGGAACATCCAGATAGATTTGGGCTTCGTGGCGGGCTTCATACGGGTTGATTGAGACACGGATGTTATACCCAAATCCGCGCCATCCGCTGCTCAAGCCGGCACGTTGTGGAATACCGGATAATAATACTGCTACACTCATCCAGGGGGAACGTACTAAAGACACCGCTAGATCAAACCCATGTAACTGCCTTGCGAGTTTAAGGGGATTTTTAGCGGGATTAGCCGTTGTGCCTGTGTCAATAATCGCATCCAGCAGGGGGTGATTTTCAATAGCTGCCCGTGCCCAAGAACCAACCGCCCAAGCGATGTGTGCTGTGGGGTAGCCGCGCCTTAGCGCAGTGAGTGTAGCAGTCGCCAGAATCACATCCCCAATACAACAGGGTTGAATCAGCACAATGCGCTGTGGCATATCAATTGCCGCCCAGTGGGTCTATCGTACTGACAGGGACGAATTGCTGCGTTGTTTCAGCAACGTTACTAAAATCAATAATGGCTGTTGGGGTGATTTGTGTGAAGTCCACTGACTCATTATCTCCACGGTTAAAGGTCAATACACCAACGATCAACAATACGATCACCACAATCACCAAAATAATCGCTTGTGTGACGGTTAAGCGGCGTAAAATTTCCATAGTTTGATACCTCTCCCTGATAGTTTCCTCAATATTCTACATGCTCTCACTAAATAGCGATATAATCAGGCAAAAATCACTAAACTAAGGAGTTTATTCATGAGATTAGGGTTAATGGCAGGATATTCTGGCGCACAGATTCAACTGCCAATGGATATTATTTTAGAAGCGGATCGACTGGGATATTATGCCGTGTGGACATCTGAAGCATATGGCTCTGATGCAGTAACGCCCCTTGCCTGGATTGGTGCGTTGACCCAGACAATCCATTTAGGAACGGCAATTATGCAGATGCCAGCTCGTACGCCGGCGATGACTGCAATGACGGCGATGGCGCTAGATCAGCTTTCTGGGGGGCGGATGTTGCTGGGGTTAGGGCTAAGTGGTCCACAGGTGGTGGAAGGTTGGCATGGCACAGCTTATGGCAAGCCCCTTGGTAAAACACGCGAATATGTTTCCATTGTGCGTAAAATTTTCTCGCGCGAAGAACCACTCATCCACAAAGGGGATCATTATGAAATCCCTTATAATGGCGAAGATGCAACTGGATTAGGTAAGCCACTTAAGAGTATTTTACATGGTCGGGCAGATATTCCGATTTATCTGGCATCCATTGGCCCCAAAAATGTCACATTGACGGCTGAAATTGCGGATGGTTGGTTGCCGATTTTCTTTTCTCCCAATTTTTACGATACATCATATAAAGCATACATTGACGAGGGGCTACAAAAAGCAGGCAAAACGCTTGATCAGTTTGATATTGCGCCAACTGTAACTGTGATTGTCAACGATGACCTGGAGGTGGCATGGAATCAAGTTAAACCCATGCTAGCATTGTATATTGGTGGGATGGGCGCAAAAGGGAAAAATTTCTATTATGATCTGGCGTGCCGTTATGGTTTTGAGGATGCTGCTGATAAAATCCAGGACTTATATTTGGCAGGCAATAAGGCAGAAGCTGTGATGGCAGTTCCCAACGAACTGGTAGATGAAGTTACGCTTTGTGGATCAAAAGAGCGTATTAAAGACCGTTTACAAATGTGGGAAGCAAGCCCAATCACGACATTAAATATCACTGCGTTTGATGTTGAAACCGTGCGCACTATGGCAGAATTAGTGCTTTAATCAAGACAGCGTATGAGGGGACGCAGCCGCCCCTCATACTTGAATTGTCTAACTACGGTTTAGAAGAAGATTTTTGCCAGTTTAAGGATACCCTGACTCCAGGGAACGCGGTGTGTTACGCCAGATTTCCCCTCAAAATTCTGCAAATTCGCAACATACCAATCATAATTGCGGATGAGTGCGTCTTTGTTGGAATACTTCGGCGCAAAACCGAGGACTCTTTCCGCCTTTTCAATGGAAACAAATGAGTCCTTTACAGCGGTTTCATACACCCATGGATATAATGGGGAGAGATTCAAACGATCTAGTATGCGTAAAATCCACAACGCTGGGGCAACTGGAATAGAGACCACTTTCTTGCCAAAACCAGCATGATCTAACACCGCTTGGAAGTCCTCTTTAAATGTGCCGAATTCCTTGGCACCAATGTTGAACGTGTCGTTGACGACATCGCGGTCAAGTGTGGCTGTTAGGTAGATGGCATCACATAAGTCTTCCACATCCAAGTATTGATAAAGATTGTTGCCCTTACCAGGTATCGGGAAATTTTTACCGTCTTTTGCCCAATCATATAGCAGGGCGAACACACCAAGCCGTTCCAAACCGATGAAAGACTTCGGGCGGATTACCGGTACACACATCCCTTTATCACGATATTCAAAGCAGACTTCTTCCGCTTTGATCTTTGCCTCACCATATGGACCAACACCCACAACAGGGTCAGTTTCATACAACGGATGATGATCCGGTACGCCATAAACTGCGGTGGAGGAAATGTGAATGACACGCTCAACACCATTTTCTAGCGCGGCTTGTAACACATTGCGTGTCCCATCAATATCGGTGGAAAAGATGTCTTCTTTTTTGTATAAGGGCAGCGCGGCAGCGGTATGAATGACAATATCAATTCCCTGCATCGCTTTCCGCATATCGTCCAAGTTACGGATGTCACCAATGATTTCAGTGATTTGTGGACGTTCGGGGTAATCGAATGGCAATAAGTCATAGGATGTGACCTTATGACCGCGTGCCAGTAAATAGCGCACCATATTGATCCCCAGGAAGCCGGAACCCCCTGTGATTAGATATGACTTCTGTTCTTCAGCCATGATTTACTCTCATTAACCGTCAATTAACGCGCCATATTGTAGGACTCAACGCTGTGAATGTGTAGGGGCTAAATGATTGCTTAGATAAATTTAATGTGATACTTGGCTTGACTTGTTATCATTATGCCTTATTAAATGAGGTGTAAAACATATGAGGAAGCGAATCATTATGGGCTTTATTTTAGGTCTTTTGGGGTTAGCTGGGCTTTATTTTCTATTGGTGTTTGTGGTTTTCCCTGCGCTTAGTCCACGACCTGATAATTTGGGAGTGAGTGCCAACGGTCAACTCGCACCCTGTCCCTCATCACCGAACTGTGTTTCCACACAGGCAACGGATAAATTACATGCCATTGAGCCAATTGCGTATGGTGATCTTAGCACAGCACAAGCCCGTGAGATTATCCTGAATATTTTGAATAATATGGAACGGACGGAAATTATCACCCAGCGAGCGGATTATATTCACGCCGAGGTGCGTTCCGCCTTATGGCGATTTGTGGATGATGTGGAGTTTTACTTTGATGAAGATGCAGGGATGATTCACTTCCGTTCAGCGTCACGATTAGGGCGGGGTGACATGGGGGTGAACCGCCGCCGCATGGAACACATCCGGTCTGAATTTATGGCGCGTCGTCCGGCATAAGATGGTAGCTGTGGATGGGCTGCTCACGCAGGATATTCATACCCACTTGCCGTCCAATCACATCCGAAAGCCGTGTGATCGCATCCGGTGGAATTAGATTGTGTGGATAGTCTCGTAGCATCACCATACTTGGGGAAATGACTTGTCCGGGCTGTATCCAATTCACTGCAACCACAATATGCCCCATCTCACTGCCTTCTTCTGGTACAGGTGGGCAATTCCCCGGTAAGTCAAGGTAACCGGAACCGGCTTCTCGTGGGGCAAGCGTTCCAATGCTAATCGGGTCAAAACAACCAATGGGTACACGTGCCACATGGTTAATGACCTCATCCAAATCAACAGCCGCATCCAGCGGCACACTTTCCGGCGGCAAGGAAAAAATCCTCACGGCAGACGGCGGTATAGCATAGCCTTGTGGAATAGGCTCTACGGCGATAATCACCTCAACCAATGGTATTGTGGTGGGGGTGATACTAGGGGTTAACGTTGCGGTAGGTGGAAAAGGAGAGGCAGTTTTGGTGGCGGTACGGCTAGGGCGCGGTGTGATACTAGGCGTATTGCTCGGTAAAACAACCCGTGTCGGAAGTTCTTGAAGTAAAACAGGGGTTGCATCTTGGTCTACTGTGCAGGCGGTAGCTAACAAACAAATCAGCAAAAGCCAACGCATGGTTACTCATCCTTTTCACGCAGAAGCCACGCTAATGTTATTCCAGTGGTGCTACCAAACACAATCGGTCCCATCAACAACGGTAAAAACGACCCGGTAAACGTGATAATACTGCATAGACAACTAGCTAGTATGGTGCTCAGTATCCAAATGAGGGCGACTTCGCCATCATAATGTAAGGATTGCATCCCGCCTAAGCTGAGACCATATAGCCCACCCATGACACCAAAGCCAATTTCCTGCCCAGCGACCAAACTAAAGGCAGATAAAAATACCGGAATGACCCCAATTATGCCACCAATGATGCTATAAAACATCCAATGTGCAGTGGCGTTAGGACGAATTGACCATGCTTGTAAACCACCGACGATGAGACCGATTACCCCACCACCAACAAACACTGCGGTAATCCCTAACCATGTACTGAACCACTTAATGGCTAACCCCGCAAGGATGAATGCAAACATCCAACCAAAGGTGTTGGCGATGATCCAACGGGGGATGGGGTGTTGCTCAAGCCAAGCAAGAGGGGCTTTGATATAAATAGACTTCACTGTTAGAATAATTTTCCGCTGGGTTTAGTTAACCGGTAGAGTAAGCCGCTGTAGCGTTTTTCAACTTTGTTATTCCGAACTGCCATCTGGACGGCTTGGCGGTTACCAACCATCACCACAACATCTCGCGCGCGGGTGATGGCGGTATAGATCAGGTTGCGCTGAAGCATCATATAATGCTGGGTGAGAATGGGTAACACAATCACCGGATATTCTGATCCTTGGCTACGATGAATACTGATGCAATATGCATGGATTAGCTCGTCGGCGGCTTCCGTATAATCATAATAGATGATATCCTGCCCCATGTGTACTTCAATGATGTTGTCATTATCATCAATAGCACGGATAAAGCCAATATCACCGTTAAAAACGTCTTTTTCATAGTTGTTGCGAGTTTGCATCACTTTATCCCCCACCCGGAAGATGCGATGACCGATTTTCTTTTCTGCGCGGCGGATGCTACCAGGGTTAAGGGCGTGTTGCAGGGCTTCATTGAGCTTATCTACACCGGATGCACCGCGATACATTGGAGAAAGCACTTGAATATCCGTCAACGGGTCAAAGCCAAATTTGCGTGGGATGCGCTGTGTAACAACTTCTACAAGTAACTCAGCTGCCTTGAATGGATCTTCTTCCCGGAAGAAAAAGAAATCATTGCTACGGTTATCCAGGTAGGGGTTTTTGCCGTTGTTAACGCGGTGGGCATTGATGATAATGTGGCTGTTTTCTTCCTGCCGGAAGATTGTATCTAGTCGTGTGACATATGCCACACGGCTGTTGATGACATCCCGCAGCACATTACCAGCCCCCACACTTGGCAGCTGATCAACATCACCGACCAGCATCAGATGAGTTTCCGTTGAGATACCGCGTAAGACGTTGGCAAAAAGCATTAAGTCAATCATGGACGCTTCATCAATGATAAGCATATCCACCGGAAGCGGGTCATCTGCATCAAATTCAAAGCCTTCATCCGGCTTGAAGCCAAACAGTCGGTGAATGGTGGCGGCTTCGCGGTTAGTTGCCTCGCTCAATCGTTTGGCGGCACGTCCGGTTGGGGATGCCAA
This sequence comes from Chloroflexota bacterium, assembly GCA_003696565.1. Lineage (GTDB taxonomy): Bacteria > Chloroflexota > Anaerolineae > Aggregatilineales > Phototrophicaceae > DAOTWY01. The sequence continues at coordinate 10,691 of RFHA01000192.1, read as the reverse complement.
AGCATAGCTAAAATCCATGCGTTCTAACGCAGCAATAACCATTTGTAATGTGGTGGTTTTACCAGTACCCGGTCCACCGGTAAGGACGGAAACTTTACTAGTAAAAGCCGCCTTAACGGCACTTTGTTGCTGTTCAGTTAGGGCAATATTGTTATGTTGTGCTAATTCTGCCAAAAACGCTTGCCAATTAATCTTGGTGGCGGCTTCTGTAATGACAGAAGGCATACTAGCTATCTCTCGTAGATCATGAGCGGCGTTTTGTTCTGCACGATGAAAAGCTGGTAGGTAAATCGCATGAACCGCCTGACCGTCAATTAAGAGTGTGTCCGCCTTTAGGCGATTGGCAGAGAGCTGTGCATCAAGTGCATCTATAACTAATTGAGGGTTATCGACTTGCAAAATGTCACAGGTGGTATCAATCAACACCTGACGCGGGGCATATGTGTGTCCATCTTGTGAGAGTTTGCCAAGCGCGTAACCAAGCCCGGCACGCAGCCGTTCTGGCGCGTCAAACGGCATACCCATGTTGCGGGCGATGCTATCCGCTTTGATAAAGCCAATGCCATGCACTTCATCCGCTAGGGTATAGGGATTATCTTTGACTTTGTTAATGGTCTCTGTTCCATAAACAGCATGAATACGATTCGCCATCTTTGAGGACACACCATAACCCTGCAAAAAAATCATGGTCTGGCGGACGTTGACGTTTTGTTCCCATGCTTCAGCAAGGGCTTCTGCTAATGCTGGTTTGATTTGAGGAACCTCTTTAAGGCGTTCCGGGTGCTTGTTAAGAATCTCTAGCGTGGCATCACCAAAATAATCAACGATGTATTCTGCACGACGTTCACCAATCCCCTTGACGATACCACTGCTAAGATAGCGAATAATGCCGGCACGGCTGGTGGGCTGAATCGGCTGCACGGTTTCAACCCGCATTTGCATGCCATAGCGGGGGTCTTCTATCCATTGCCCATGAAATTCAACCTCTTCACCAATGCCTAATTCCGGCATGATACCAACCACAGTCACTAACCCATCACGAGAGGCATATTGTGGCATTTTACGATCTGGACGGACTTTGATAACGCTATAGCCGTTTTGGTCATTATAGAATGTAATACGCTCAACTGAGCCGGTGAATGTTTCCATAAGGGCATTCACTTTCTTTCAAAAAAGTGAGTATAACTTGTTAAGACGGTGCAGACGCAAGATTAGCGATGTGTTTATTTCGCTTTGTGACTACCCAAGTATATAACAAAATAAGGGGATATGGGCGCACACATAACGTGCACCCAATAAGGGGATAGTTATTCGTTAACACGTAAAGCGACAAACTCAATCTCTAAGATAACTTCATCCGCCACATCACTGACACTAGGCACATTCGGGATAACAAGCCCAAAATCACGGTAAAGAATGGTTGCGGTGGCGTAACCTTCCAGACGATCCGCCGAAACAACTGTGACGGTTGTATCAAAAGTGACAGAGTTAGTTGTGCCCCGCACGGTTAGATCGCCGGTGATCTGGAATTCGATGGTATCCCCCACAGAGACACTTTCCGGCAGGTTTGCTAAATCGGTTGGGGTGAATTCAGCAAATTCAAATTCATCTTCCGCTGAACGCAAAATCCGCGCACGCAAAGCATCATTACGGAAGCGATTATCTGTCGTTAGCGTACGCACGTTAATGCGAATTGTCCCAACTTGTGAGCTGCCAGGGTTATCGAAATCGACAACAATATCACCAGCGACTTGATCAGTCGTCCCAACAACGGTAATCCGATTACCATTCAATGTTTCATCGATATTGAAACGAACTTCAGATTCTGTCTGTTCAATACGGAATAAGCTACGTCCGCTTAATCCGTCACTATTCGTTTCGGCGGTGTCGGTTTCTTCTGGTGGGGTTTCTGCTGTGATCTCCTCTGTAACGACCGGCTCCGGTGTGATCTGCTGTAGAACGGCAATCTGAGTTTGGAGTGCTTCGTTCGTAGCGACAACCTGAGAATAACCAGGCGTAGGGGTGACATTCGGGTCAAGCGTGGGGGCACTGATTTCCTCACTGGCTTCGCCATCTCCTGCCAATGCAGCGTTATAGATCAAGATGCCCGCCACTGCGCCAACAGCCATCAACGCTAATACTGCCACAACATAAACTAGATTTTTCAATTTACACCTCTTTCTATGTTAAATGTCATAAATCAGCGTCATCATACAGAATAAAAGTGAGAGCAAGATCAATATTTCACCAATAATTTACAGGTGTTGCTGGATTGCAATCAACTTTGCTTTTTGATGACGTGTTTAGAAATGAGTTAACGAGGGGCAAAAATGCCACCTCGTTGATGGTTTTAACAGGTTTGGGCGTTAGAGATAATACCCAGGGCTTCGCCGATCAAGCCAAAAATGGGGGTAATAATATCCTTAAAAATGGGGATTTTACACCACAGATTACCTAGATCAATGATGACCAACCCTAAAACAGTGGCACAACAGCAGAACAACAGTAACCCTGCGCACCCAATCAAAATCCAACGCCAGGCATTGGAGGGTTCTTCTTCTCGTACGGCATACGGATCATAATCATAACCAGGTGCGCGTGGTGAATCATAACCACCGTAATCTTGATCATAATCATAACCATAATCTGGTTGAGGCGGCGGTGGTGCGCTGGAATAAGCTGGTTGTGCCGGTTGCGGCGATTGTGGCTGTGGCGCGGGCGAAGATTGCACCGTTGCTGATGGTGCAGCTGGACCAGGGGCTGGTGGGCTGACTTCTGGACGAACCATATCGTATAACAACGTGACTGTTTCGCCTAAGCCGATGAGATCCCCCCGATTCAATGCCCGCACCCCGGTAATACGCTGCCCGGCAATAAATGTGCCGTTGGTTGATCCAAGGTCTTCTAAGGTGTAACCATCAGCAGTTTTGGTGATGCGTAAATGATGACGGCTGACTTCTGGGTCATTGATAACAATATCATTGGTGATGTCCCGCCCGAGGGTGATAACATCCCCTTTGAGATCAAACGTCTGGTTTGGTTGTGGACCACGCCGGACGATGAGCCGGTATTGATTGCCGGTGTCTTGCATGGGCGCCCTCCTGAATAAATGCGGATTAATTAACTGACTTATTTTACCTTAAATTTCCGTAATGCACAGCCAACGCTTTACTGACGCTTTTTTAATTGTAATGCAACATCCTGTTTTAGCTTCTCCGCATTGATGTTCAAGCTATGCAGCAGGTCTTTACCGTTGGCATCCTGGATAAGCGCAAGTAGCAAATGCTCTGTACCAGTATAGTGATTGCCATAATGCCGGGCAAGATCACCCGCTTTCAGCATAACACCTTCAATGCTTTGTAGTGCGTTGTCGTCCGGTTGATCTAAAAAAGATTGAATTTTCTCGAATGTTAATCCATGGTTGGTCAGTAGCTCGGCAACAATGCTCCGTTTTTCGTTCAATAAAACTTGGAGCAAATGAATAATGCCAACGCTGGGGTGATCCAGCGCGACAGCGTTTTGCTCTGCTGCGTTAATCACACGGCGTGAAAGTTCACTCAGGCGGGCACTTTTGCGGGCAAACTGTAAATTAAATTCGGTTAATCCATAATCAAGTGCGCGGCGGACATGATGACGAACAGTATCCGGCGAAACACCAAGTTTATGAAAAAGGTCAACAGCGTTCCCTACGTTGGTTCGGGTAATCCCTAATAAGAGATGTTCTGTACCGATGTAGTGATGCCCAAGCCAGGCGGCTTCATCCGCTGCAAGGTTGAGTGCGCTATCAAGTGCAGCATCATTAGGCGGCGGGGCAGAGTCTGGAACGGGCAGAACAAGATTTTTAAGATGTAATTGGGCTTGTTCCGCATCTAATTGTAAATCAAATAGAACAGAATGCCCGATACTACCACGAGTTAACATCACCCCAACAAGCAGATGCCCGGTATCAATGCGTGGATGATGATATTGGACGGTGAGCATTCGTGCATGGCTGAGGGCACGGCGTGCATGGTGGCTATAGCGATTGTAGTTAGACATGCTTTCTCACTTATCGCCAGGTTGCTTTAATCTAATTATAGACTGGCAAGCGTAACATTCAAACTCTGCTACAATAAAACTATCTGCACATCCTACTTTGAAAGGACAACTGATGTTAAAAAAATGGATTATTTTGCTCTTGATGACGTTGCTTGTCATACCGGTGATGGCTCAAGGTGACGAAGAGATCGATACTACTGACTGGATTGTACAAACTGCTGGAGAGATTGCGTTTATTACCCCGCCAGATTGGGTGAATTTGACCGAGGCGGAGGACATCGAAGCGACAATGGACGAATTAGCGGAATTAAACCCAGACTTAGCAGAGACATTTGCCGCTGGTAGCATGGCACTAGATCAGGTTGATATTCTGGTAATTGATCCAACAACCGGTGCAAATCTCAATGTCTTAACGGTGGAAGTTGGTGGGCTGTCATTGGATGATTTAGAGGCAGAACTGCTATCTCAATATCAACAAATGGGGTTTGAGGTGGTTGCACTAGAACGGTTTGAAACCGCACTTGGTGATACAATGCGCGTTGATATTCAGACAACCATTAGCACTGGCTCATCTGAAGAATTGGTATCACAGTTCCAACTCATCACGATTTTGGAATCAGGTGATGCTGCTGTGATAACTTTTACACCAGGCAGTGCATCGCTCGAAGAAATTGCGCCTCTTTTTGATGTTGTGATTGACAGCCTGTCATACGCTGATGCGATGGATATGGAAATGACCGATGACAGCGGTATGTCAGATGAATTAGGCGAGTTTGTCACTTATACCAATGACGGGCTGAGCATTAGTGTGCCGGAAAGCTGGATTGATGTTAGTGATGAAGATGCGTTGATGGCTGCTGGTGCAGATGCCCTGTCGGAATCAAACCCGCAGCTTTCATCCATTTTAGAGATGGCACAAACACAAGATTTTGCTTTCTTCCTGCTTGACCCTACAACCACAGCCAATTTGAATGTGATTGTACAAGCCAGCCCAAGCCCAGTAACGTTAGATCAGCTAGAGATGTTGCTGCCAGGGCAGTATGAATCGTTTGGGATTACCGTGGTGGATTCACAACGGGTTGAATTACCTGCCGGTGAGGCGTTGCGTTTCCAATTAGAAGTCGCTTTAGATAGCTCCGCAGACCCATTAGTTGTTAAGCAATTTCAGTACATTCTGGTAGAAAACGACAACTTCTACTTCCTTACCATGGGCTTGGCAACCGATGGCTTTGAAGATATGACACCGATATTCGAAGCCATAGCAGAAAGCCTGGAGTTAGAATAATCAACCGCAATAAACCAAACGGGAGGGGAAACCCTCTCGTTTTTTTGTATATTATATATGATTGCTCTTGGGGAACCGTTCGGGTAAGATATACAATAACTGTCAAATGAGACCTTGGCATAATGATGATGATTCAATCGGATTTAACCAGTCAGGAGCAAACGGTGACCCGTAAAAAAGTTATTTTGATTACTGGGGCAAATGGGGAAGTGGGGCACGGGCTGATTAAGCAACTTTATAAAGACCCAAGTGCGCCACCGGTGATTACACTAGATATACGCGGCTTAGATGAAGATATCATGCCTTATGTCGATAGCAGCATCGTTGGGGATATTCTGGATAATGACTTGCTAGATAACCTGACCAGTGAATATGAAATTGATACGATTTTTCATTTGGCAGCGTTGCTTTCCACACATTCAGAGTATCGTCCAGAGGCAGCGCATCGTGTCAATGTACAGGGTACGGTCAATTTGTTGCATTTGGCGGTGGAACAAGCTCGTTGTCGGGATCATCCAGTTAAGTTTATCTATCCTAGCTCCGTGGCGGTTTATGGTATGCCAGATTTAGAAACCAAAGCACGGGTTGGTGCTGTTCGGGAAAATGATTTTCTAGAACCCATTACGATGTACGGCTGTAATAAGCTCTATTGTGAGCATCTTGGGCGATATTACACGTTTCACTATCGGCAACTTGCCCCTAAAGCCCAAGAGTCTGGCGTAGATTTTAGAGGGGTGCGGTTCCCTGGGCTAATTAGTGCCACAACCATGCCAAGCGGTGGGACAAGTGACTACGCGCCGGAAATGCTCCACGCAGCAGCAAAGGGTGAACCCTATGAGTCGTTTGTCCGTCCAGATACCATCATGCCGTTTATGGCAATGCCAGATGCCATTAAAGCTTTGTTAACTTTGGCAGATGCCCCGCGTGATCAACTGACTCGTTCAGTCTATAATGTGACCAGCTTTAGCCTGACAGCAGAGCAAATTGCCGAACGTGTTAAAACATTCTTCCCAAATGCACAAATTAGCTATGAGCCAACCCATGGACGGCAGAAGATCGTGGATAGTTGGCCCGCGGCTATTGATGATTCCACGGCACGGGCAGATTGGGGGTGGCAACCAGACTATGATGTGGAACAAGCTTTTGCTGATTATCTGGTGCCGACAATCAAACAACAATATACGTAGTGTATAAGGATAGAGGGTTTTTTTAGCCCTCTATTTTTTAAAAATTAACCGTATATCTACCGCATGGGGGGAATCAAATTATTTTCTTAAGGTGTATGGTTTTCTGTTGAATCGCTGTTAAAAAATTCCCACATGAGCTGACTGGCATTGATGTCTTGCGTCATGTGACCGATTAAACTCCCCCCAAACCCAACAACTTCCCCACCGGGCCATGTATGCCCGCCGCCAGTGACTTCATAAAACACAACATCCGCCTCACAATTCAGATAACGTGTTTGAACCACCTCGCCCGAAATTGCTCTAATTTCCGGTTGTGGATCACAGCCGTTGCGCTCTGCCCATGTTGCTACCCATGTCAATATAGGGGGCAGATGCAGCCATTCATCACCGTTGAAGTTCACCACTGCATCATCTGTACCATGGAAGGCGATCACTCGCACAGGTTTTTCTGGATTGCAACCCTGTGGAGGGGTGTTATATGCACCAGCCACACTGCCAAACGCACTAATCTGATCCGATAACTCACAGGCTAGGCGGTTGCTCATACCCCCACCGTTGGAATAACCGTTTGGGAATACGGCATCAATACAATAGACTTGGCTTAAAGTGTGGATGATGTCGCGGGTAAATTGTACATCATCGATGCTATTGCCGCGCACTAGCGGAAAGTCCCCACTGTTCCAACGGGATGGACGACCTAAACCACGCGGATATGCGACGATAAAACCGTAAGTATCCGCTAATGTGTTCCAACCGGTGATTTCCATCATGTCTTGTGGGTTAGAACCAAAACCGTGAAAAGTGATGACCAATGTGGTGGGTTCGGTTGGGTCATATGTTTGTGGAACATAAACTAGTGCTTCACGCTGAATATTGTTTGAGATGATGACCTGGGTAAACACCCCGGTCTCATACGCACCAGCTGGGCATGTTGGGAGATCAGTTTGCTGGGATATCGTGTTTGAGGTGAATAGAGTAAACAGAAGCAAAAAAATCAAGTAACGCTGCATCGTTATTATACTCATCCTTGCTTTGCTAAAGGTAAATCACGACTAATAATCAGGTTACGTTCTCCAGTGTCGGTGATGATGATGGGAGTATCTAAACGGAAACGGTCAATAAAGCACAGTGATTCATTTGTCGCTTCACAGTAATAAATGTTGAACTCACCATATAAGCGTCCTTCGCCATTGGTAAATGCTACTGTTATGCGCATTTCTGTATCTGTGATGGGCATTGATATACGCTGAGCCAGCTCACAGTCAAATTCAGCATAACTTGGCGCATTTGGGTTTAATTTGTGTCCTTCTGGTAGTATGAGGCGCAAAGTGATGTAAATATCCCCCGCGGCGAGGGTTTGTGTGGGCAGGGTAATAATTGTTTCCATGTTGTTGTCAATAACCGTGAGTTTATTAGCGATTTGCAAACGTTCCGGGTTGGGGAATGTAATCGTTTTGACTGTCTTGGTCATCAAGTCGATTACCCGTATCACATGATTATTGGTATCTGCCACATATAATTGCCCATTGTGATAGTCTAGCCCACCCGGTTCGTTAAATTGTGCAGTATCTTGCCCGCCATCGGTATAGCCACCCCCACTTAAGCCCAATAGGGTATGGGTGGTCATGGTTGAATCCACCGCTTTAATCTTATGGTTATAGGTATCTGCCACGTAAATTGTGCCATCTGGTGAACCTGTTACGCCTAATGGATGTTGTAAGCGCGATGTGCCCACTGCCCCATCAACATCCCCAAAATCGAATAAATTGTTCTGTAATGTGCCGGCGATGGTCAGCACAACATTGTTATGAAAATCCGCGGCGCGGATCGTGCTGGACTCGCTATCCGCAAAATACAATACATTTGCCATAAAATATAACCCACTCGGTTGTGCCAACTCAGATGTTGCGAGCTGATTATTCACTAATGCTTCTCGTCCGTTCCCAACAACTGGGGATAACATACGGGTTGAAAGATTCATAGCAAAAATTTGATGAGACCCGGCATGTGCGATATAGAGTGTGTCATCGTCCCCCATTTCCACATCCCAGGGACTTCTTAATTGGAACGCACGCGGTTCACGGATATTCATCCCAAAAGGTAACACACCGCTACCCATTTCGCCTGTACCGGCGATGGTAACCACTGTCCGTTGCTTCAGGTCTGCGGCGCGGATTGTATGATTGTTGGTATCAGCGATGTAAAGGATGTTGTCATGCAGGGTCATGCCTTGTGGTTGCCGGAATTGAGTGTGTTCAAATGTGCCATCAGCATAACCATAAATACCACTACCGATGATGTCTAGCACGGCATAAGTGGTTAAATCTGCGATGATAATGCGATTATTGTTGGTATCAGCAATAAATAAGCGGTTATTTGCTCCATCAACTGTCACTTTTCCAGGGAAGTTCAACAAGCGAGCCGTTTGGTTATCTGCTTTGGATGAATAGGCTAAAGGCGTACGATCTAACTCACCGATTTCATCCCAATAGTCAACCATCGCGGCGATAAGGGCATCTAGCGGTTCTAGGGGAATTTCACCGGATTGTGCTGCCAATACGTTCCCGCGTGGATCAACCACAACCAATGTGGGCCAAGCTTGAATACCATAAGTTTGCCAGATGATGAATTGATGGTCATTAATGATAGGGTGCGTAATATTATATCGCTGCACAATTCGACGGATATTTTCCGTCTCACCTTCGTTGGTAAATTTAGCAGAATGAATACCGATGACAACTAGCTCATTCGGGTATTTTTCTTCTAATGCACGTAAAATTGGGATCATATGGATGCAGTTGATACAACCATACGTCCAAAAATCCAAGATAACAATTTTGCCACGTAAATCTTGGATAGTCAGTGGGGCTGGGGCGTTAATCCACTCCAAATCTGGTGGGAATGGCACAATTGCAAGTTCAGGATTCCCTTCGTAACTCAAATGATCTCCTTTGGCATTCAGCATCACCTCAACGGATGATCGCCAAAACTAAAACAACAACTCTCTCCTATCATAACACCCTGTTTACTACTCACAATAAATTTAGAATAGAAGCCGTGACAATACCCAAAACAATGAACAGTATTATCAACAAAAGCGCGAGGGTTATCTGTAACAGTGGTAGGAGAAATGGACGACGACGGGGGGGCAGAGGATGTTGAACAATTTCACCTTCTAATAACCCCAAAACACGTAATTGACGACGTGCAGCTTCGTTATTGGGATTAATAGCAAGGATATTTTCCAAACAAACGCGGCGATCATCATGTGTGTTCACGACTTCCAACAATGCCAGCCAAACCGCTTCATTTTTGGGATTCAGGGCAGCCGCTTGCTTCCATAAGGTGTGTGCTTTCGCTTTGTCACCAGCGGCAAGGGCTACCAATCCTGCACGGAGTAGTTCACTTACCCGTACTGTATCCCCTTCCACAAGCTATCTCCAGTCATTAACATAACTATTTTCTGTTCCGTTGGTGAGTTGGTAAAGTTCATTAGTGACTAGGTGCATAATATAGATATTATAAACATTCCCACCACGATTGCTAATAAACGCCATATAGTTGCCATCCGGGCTGATGACCGGATTAAAGTCATCGGCGGGGTCTTGCACACGAGCAACATAGTTATCTGGTGTAAGAATACCAATCATAAAAATATCGCGCCCAGGTTCAATAGGCGGGATAAATTCGCCAGTTGTATCGTCTAAACCATCTCCATTTGCGTCCCGAGTTGGATCAGTTTGAGGGGCGTTAGGGTCAAATCCAGTAAAGAAAATCAATTGCCCATCAGCAGACCATGCCGGGCTGGATTCTTCCAAAGCGTTGCGGTTGGTAGTCAGCGAAGAAAACGTGCGGCTGGCAACATCAATCAGAATAAGATCAGGACCAGGGTTGTCTGAATTGACATCATCTCTTACCGCAACGATTTTTGTGCCATCTGGTGAAATGGCTGGATCAGCATAGAAGGCATCATCGTTTGTCAGCCGAATCACCGCATCTGGTGAGGAGCCATTCAGATCAATGAGAAAAACCGCATTGTTCGACTGCCCAAAAATATCCCCAATGACAACCAGTTTTGTGCCATCTGCAGATAAATCTGGTGAATAAAAATCTTCAAATCCCCCGAATTGCTGTGCCTGGTCGAGTATTGACGGTTGTTCTACCCCTTCCATATCGGTAAT
>RFHA01000191.1 GCA_003696565.1 Chloroflexota bacterium | reverse complement strand
GGCTTGGTGCTTGCCGGTGAGCTGGTGGCAACTTGAGAGGCGGCTTCCGTCAAGCCGTAAGTGGTGGCGATGGGGATATTCAAGGCATGGCATTGGGTGATTAACTCACTAGAAGCAGCCGCCCCGCCCAATAACACCAAGCGCAGGGCAGGGTTCCACGGGGTAAAATCCAGCAGACGATAAAGCATGGTCGGCACAAGCGAGACGAGCGTCACGCGCTCCTGTTGGAGGCACTGCGCCACCGCGTGCAGCTCAAAACGGGGGTGCAGGTTGACCGTGATGCCATATAAGCAAGCGCGGATCAGGATGCTTAATCCACCCACATGATACAACGGCAATACGCACAACCACACATCATCCGGCAAATGCCCAATGTGGAAAGCGGACGCAATCGCGCTGTAAAACACATTGCTGTAGGTCAAAATTGCGCCTTTTGGTTTGCCGCTGGTGCCGGATGTATGCACAATGGCGAACGGCGCATCCATATCCAGCGGGCGGGGTAACAGGGCATGGTTGTCGGCTGGAAGGGTCTGCAAATCATGGACGGTGTAACAAGGAATATCGACCGGTGGGGGCGTGTCATCATAGATCAGCATCGTGCAGCGGGTTTGTATCACTTGGAACTGAACCTCTGCGTGCGTCAAGCGTGTGTTGATGGGTACAATCACCGCCCCGCACATCATCAAGGCATGAATCAGCGCGACGTAATCCACCGAATTGCTCATCAGCAAGGCAACCCGCGCGCCAGGTTGAACGGGCAAGCGCGCCGCGTAATCCATGGAACGGGTATAAAGTTGTTGATAGGTGACGATGTCCCCGGCTTGGATGATAGCAGGATGATGTGGGCTGATTTGAGCGCGGGATTGTAGCCAATTCATCATAATGTGGTTAATCATGGATGGGTCTGCTTTCAAGAAAGAGGGAGTAATCCCTCTCCTTGTGTTATGGGCGGCGCGGGAATTTACTGAAGTCTGGTTGCCGTTTTTCTAAGAAAGCGCGTTTGCCTTCGCTGCCTTCTTCTGTCATATAGAACAACATGGTGGCATCGCCTGCCAGGACTTGCACGCCGGTTTGCCCGTCTAGCTCAGCGTTTAAGCCCGCTTTGATGAATCGCAGCGCAATGGGGGATTTGGTCAAAATTTCACGTGACCATTGTAAGGCTTCCGCCTCTAAATCTTTCAGTGGCACCACGGTATTCACCAAGCCCATCTCCAATGCTTGTTGTGCAGTATATTGCCGGCACAAGAACCAAATTTCACGGGCTTTCTTTTGCCCCACGTGTGACGCAAGATAGGAAGAGCCAAATCCAGCATCAAAACTGCCGACGATAGGACCTGTTTGCCCATAAATGGCGTTATCGGATGAAATGGTGAGGTCACACACAACATGCAAAACATGCCCGCCGCCGATCGCATACCCCGGCACGACGGCAATCACCGGCTTGGGCATGGTACGGATATAGCGTTGAAGTTGTAATACATTCAACCGTGCCCGTCCATCATCCCCAACATATCCTGCCTCGCCGCGTACCGTTTGATCACCACCTGCACAGAACGACCATACCCCATCTTTGGTACTTGGTCCGTTAGCTGTGATCCATACCACACCGATTTGTGGATCGTGCCAGGCTTCTAATACAGCCTCAGTCATTTCATCAATGGTTTTGGGGCGGAATGCGTTGCGAATATCAGGGCGATTGAACGCGATTCGGGCAATACCTTCCGCTTTATGATAGGTGATGTCCTCATATTCTTTTACTTCTTGCCAATCCGCCAACTTCATTAAATCTTCAGTTTTAATTTTGGCTTGTTCTTCTTTTGTAGTCAATTTTCACTCTCCTAAATAGATAAACTCCGTTTTAAACGTGATCCATTTGAAGTGCATTCAGGGTATCAGTTCATGACAACTCCTTTTAGAAAACACGTTTATTTGCTTCTTCAAACTCAGGTAACAAAACGCCACCTGTGATCACACAATCGATTCCTTAACACGCTGGACAATTTCATCACGCCGCTTTAAGTCGAGCAAAGAATCACTGCAAAGCTCAATAATCATGCTTGTTGCCCCTACAGCACGACAAAACACTTGTTGAAATTCCGCGCGGGCATTCGGCTGATGGACATCAATCCGCGTATATTCTAAGTTATATAATCGCGCCGCATAAGAAAAGTCCAAATCATGCGGGGTGATGAAATGCTCGGTAAATTCCGGATCAAAATGACGAATGGGTAACCGCCGAAAAATACCCCCACCGTTATTATTAAGCAGCACAATTGTCACCGGCACACCACAGCGATGCACCGCTAACAAGCCGTTCATATCATGATAAAACGTGATGTCGCCCACTATTGCAACCAGTGGATGCTCTAGCCGTGCTGCCCCTGCTCCCAATGCCGTGCTAAGATTCCCATCAATGCCGGAAGCACCACGATTTGCCACGGTTATAATATGCTTGTTGCTCGGTTTACCAAACTGATCCACATGACGGATTGGCAAACTATTCCCAATAAACAATGTGCTGGCTTCTGGGATCATATCAATCACGTCATATACGGCTGCACCGTCAAAATACGCGCCATTTTCAATTTCTTCTGTAATCACTTGCCAGGTTGTTTTTTCCATTTGACGGATTTCTGGCAGATCGTGGTGTGGTAATAAAGCAAGTAATGCGTCTGCTGATGCTTGAACCCAATGGGTAACACGATGCGCGTCATCAGACCAAGTGTCACCACAATGAATATAATATTGATATTGACCATCATTCAAGTATGCATTCAGCCATTTTGAGACCGGTACATCCCCAAGCCGCACAACAACATCCACCGGGGGGAACTGACCGTGTTGTAAGAATGTCTCATAGCCACCAATCGCACTTGGATTACCAAACCGCAACCCACTAGCTGCATCTGCCAACATGGGCATATCAGTTAGTGTGGCTTTATTCCGTAACCCACCAACAACCAAAATACGATCATGATCTTGAATAATATGCCGTACATCTGGCGGGATATCAGCGGGAAGTGTTGCGGAATGGATCGTTGTGTATGGCGTATGATCTGGGCGGGGTGGGGCGGATGTTATAGTAACATCTCCATCAACCGGTGTTGGTTCTAGGGGCTTACGGAAGGGGAGATTGATGTGAACAACCCCTTTGCGTTGTCCATTGGCTATGGCATATGCTCGGTTAGCTAACGTGCGTAAATTGCGCGTCGCAATCGGTGAAGGGGTTGCTTCTGGTAATGGGGCATCCACAAACCACAACGTATAATCACCATATAACTTGATTTGATCAATCGTTTGATTAGCACCACTGTGTCGTAGTTCATGCGGACGGTCGGCTGTTAAAATAATCAATGGCACACGAGATTGATGTGCTTCAATAATCGCAGGAAAGTAATTTGCCGCCGCCGTGCCAGATGTGCAGACGAGTGCAACCGGCTGATCTGATACCAAAGCTAAGCCTAGTGCGAAAAATGCCGCACTCCGTTCATCAAGATGAGAATACACGCGAATGGCTTGATGCTGTGCAAATGCTAGCATTAATGGGGTATGCCGTGAGCCAGGTGCAGCGCACACTGCTGTTAAACCACACCGGGCAAGCTCATCTACTAATGTTTGAGCGTAAAGCGTGTTGCGGTTCATCCGATCCTCAGCGCGTTCAACATGGGTTGAAATTTAAGGGCGGTTTCGTCCCATTCTTTTTGTGGGTCACTAGCAGGCACAATACCAGCCCCGGCATATGCCCAAACACGCTTGCCCTGTGCTACTGCAGATCGAATAGCAACGCTAAACTGCCCATTGAGATTGCGGTCAATCCAACCAACTGGTGCAGCATACCACCCACGTGGCACCGGTTCTGATTCACGAATAATCTGCATGGCAACGTCACGCGGTTCGCCACCTAATGCTGGGGTGGGGTGTAACGTTTCTGCGACTTGTAATACACCAACGCCCTCACGCAGTGTTCCTTCAATGGCTGTATGCAAATGGTGAATATTGCTGAGCGTCATAATACCAGTTGGCGCAATCTGTAAATTATGTGTTAGGTGAGTTAAACGCTCACGTATTCGATCCACCACAAGCTGATGTTCATAGCGGTCTTTTGGACTATTAAGCAGCTCTGCCGTTAACGCACCATCCTCAACCGGTGTTTTGCCACGTCTAATACTGCCGGCTAGCCCCATAGTCTTAACTTGATTGCCATATACCCCCGCTAATAGCTCCGGCGTTGCGCCATAAAATGCATGGTATGGGCGTGGTTCAAACAAAAAGCGATATGTTTGAGGATAGACTTTTGCTAAATAATCTAGCGCAGAGTCAACATCGACATGATAGGGGAAACGAATTTCCGCAACCCGTGCCAACACAACCTTTTGAAGCTCCCCGGCAGCCATGCGTTGAATGGCAGCATGGATTCCAGCTTTCCACGCCTCAAAAGATAATGGATAATTGATTTCATAGGTGTGTTGCGGTTTTGAAAAAGGCAGTGTTGCGTTTTTTATCTGCTCAATTTTAGCGGTTAATGCCGCATGCAGATCATCACGCAGGCTTTCTGGATCATCATCCGTATGGGCGTTGATTGTCAACCAAGTTTGACCATGAAATTGCAAAAGTTGATAGTGTGGTAAAACAAAATGCGCAGGAGGAAAGTCCGCCCAAGTTTCATCTGGAATAAAGTCATCCCGAAAAGAAAAACCACCGAATAAACGCGGGGCGGCTAGTGGCTCTTTGTCGTTTAAAATGACCGCGCCGTCAAACAATTCACGCACTTGTCGTTCAATCGACGTAAAACGATCAGAATAAGCAACCAGCTCAACAGCGATGCCAGTGCCAGCAAAGGCAACATCGTCATGGCTGCTCTCCCAATAAAAACGTGGATTGCCACGCATTGCCCGCAAGAAATTGCCCAGACTCACACCCTCGCATGGCAAGCTGTAGCTAACTAACCTTCCATATTGTTCAACAATTGATTTATTCAACATAATCAACACTTTTCAATAATAAGGGGACCATTGCCTCTAAAATTCGATCCGGTTTTGGTTCGCCCGTATATACCCATTGGATGACAATATTATAAATCGCACCCATCCAGGCGTGCGACACGACTTCTGTATCGACCGGTGGAATGTCTCCTACCATAATCGCCTCATCAAGATACGTCTTGATTAAATCTGCAAATCGTTGGTTAACTTCCAGCCGTTTTTTTTCAAAAATGCTGCCTAAGCCAACAGCTTGTACTAATAAGATTTTAGCAGGACGGCGATATTTCCCAAAAGTATTTAACACACTTTCCAGTGCGGCTTTAACGCGGGCAATGCCTTGTGCTTCCTGTGCAATCGCTTCTGTCGTACGCCGTTCAATCAAATCCGCGAACTGGTCAACTAGGGCGATGAACAATTTCTCCTTATTAGGAAAATGAAAATAGATAGAGCCTTTTGATGTATGGCTTTCTTCAACAATTTCATCTATGCGGGTATCATGATACCCCTTGTTGCTGAAGATATTTAATGCGGCATCTAAGATGCGTTCACGTGTTGATTTACGTTCTTCGTCCATAATTTCACAAATAGACCGACTAGTCAGTTCTATGATAGCGTAAAAAGACTAAAGTCAAAGTGTGTACTTGTTTAGAAACATATTAATTTGCAGATGTTCTCAAAAGCGCGTCCCACACCCAATAGAGCATTTCCAGTGTGATCCAGTTTCGTATAACATAGCCTGATTCGGTATAAGGCGGGATAAAACGCGCCGCGTTTTCCCATCCACCGGCTGGTGCAGATGGGTGTAGGTTATCTGTACTTAAACCTTGCCGGGGTAGTGATAGCGTGGCAGCGTAAAAATCAATAACAGGCAAATTATTCGCTTCTGCCACATCATAAACGACATCGTTCATTGCAATGATGTGATTCGGCATCTCTGGACGGTTGGGAATGGTTGTTAATAAGGGAATCACCCCCATATCAATTGAGGTAGCGACAATCTGCTCCAAATCAGCTTGATATTGTGCTAACGTTCGGTATCCACTGTCGTTTGTGCCAAATAAAATAACCGCGAGAATAGGGCGGCGGGTTTGATACTCACAGATCAGTGGCGGGGCTGGGCATCCTGGTGGTGAAAATCGCTGATCTAACACACCCCAAGCAGCCCATCCTATATCTGCTGCCAGTGAATCAACCGCAAAGCTACCGCTAAAATGATCAATAACCACTTGTAAATAAGATGCTGTTCCTAAATCATACATCCCATAATCAAGCGGGGTGAGAAAATTTGGAGAAACCGTGATGCTATCTCCTACTTTAGAGAAACGATGTGGATTATTGCCTAATGCCAGACCACGCGCATAAATCACTTCAAGTGTCGCGATAATCTCCGGTGAAAACGGGGTATAGCCATTGATAGATAGACTAGCTGAATGATTTTGTGAGTCGCTAGTAGGTTGTGTGACTGATGCTTTTTCATCAAACTCACTACTTAATGTACAAGCTGCTAACAGAAATAAAACTAACAAGTATCGCATGTGATTAGCCTCATTAAGTGGTCAAGCATCACCAAAGCCGAGAGATTATGAACACTATGCCCACGCTGAAAGGCAAGCGGTTGCGTATAATCATGAACAAAAAATGTCGTCAGATGCACACCGTCAGAATCTAACCCACGTCCGGGGATTGTCCCTGCCAATAAATCATAGTCCCATAACGGTACGGCATATTCGGCTGCTAATTGCCGGATGATGGTGTTGTTGATGTTACTCATGCCTTCAAAACGATCTGCTTTGGTGCCTAAAACGGGAATAACGCCATTTTCAATACAATATTGGATGATTTCACGCAGGCTGCTTTCTACTGATCCCGGCACACCCCGATCATTTGATCCTAGGCGAATGAAGATGATTGACGGATTGTTTAGGCGAATTTCACAAGCTAGCATATGCTCCCCAGGATTACACATTGCATGATTCGCCCACATGGAATCCATGACAGACCAGGTATGTAAGCCAACCCGTACCGCTGCGCTTTGCCTACCAAATGACCCCGCATAATAATCGATAACTGCTTGCAAATAGGCATAATCCCCCAGGTTATAATCTCCGCCATCAAACCGCGCCAGGAAATACGGGTTATCAATCGTGCTGTCTCCCAGTTTAGAGAAAGCATGGGGATTTCTACCTAAATTACGTCCGGTGATGGCGATTTCACGGATGTGCTGCACAACCTCATCCGGTAAAACAATAAATTGCTCATAAGGTATTCCATTAATTTGTGTTGGGATGTTTGGCGGGATAGTTGGAATGATGCCAAGATTTTGAGATGGTGTTGGTAAGGAAGGGGGCATGATTGCCGGCGGAGCTGTCATAAAAAGTTGTGTTGGTTGTGGGGTAATGGTGGGAAAGGGAACCGGGCTAGATGTATTAGGCTGTGTTGGGGTAGGGGTAGGCGTTGCTTCTGTTGTGAGTGTTGGCAACAAAGTAAAAGTCGGGACAATTCCCATACGCCGCATCATGATGGCGGTCGCAGTTGCAATATCTGCCTCTGTAACTTGCATCTGCTTATTCAATGTATTAATACTCAAAAGCAGAAGCATTACAAAGCCAATAATCACCCCCAGTAGTGCCATGTAATGCTTGAACGTTAGAAGCGAGAGCGCAGTTTTGATCGTTTCCATGCGCTTCATTGTAACAGGTTTTGAAAAAAAGCCGCTATATCAAAAATTTCATAAAAGTTACATATTCATTTTGATAACAAATAATATAATAAATAAAGTTTCAAAAATTTAATAAAAAAAGGTAATCCATATGTCAATGCGTGTTAAAACAGCCGGTGAAGCCAAGTTACATAAACTGTTAAATGAATTACCGAGTAAAGATTTTTATTTTTGTATAGAGCCAACATTGAACAGCGAAAGTAACACCTACCACCCTGATGCGATTGTCGCTTGTTGGGATTACGGTGTGGTTGTAATAGAAATCAAAGATTGGAAAACAATTATTGAAGGCGATCAGGATAACATCACAATTAAAGATGCGGCTGGAAATAAAAAAATATTATCAAACCCGCAACATGCTTTAAGAAACTATGCCATCACGCTTGCCCGTTTATTAGAAGAACAACCTGATTTAATTGTGAAATATAAAGAGCGTGATTCATTAGTTTTACCCTGGCATTCCATGTTGATTTTTACCAATATTGCAGATAACTACGTGCAAAACTATCTGGTAAGAGAAGGCATTCTGCCGAAAGGCGTGGCATTTGGTAGTAATGTTTTGAATTCCCCTCAGGCATTTCAAAATGCTTTAAAGAATCTTCCCTGGCGTTATCAGCTATCTCAACCCTTGACTGAGCGACAAAAATCAGCTGTCCGCAAAGTGATGAAGCCCAGCCTAAAAGTTGGCGACTATGGTGTGCTTTCTCCATTGCAGGAATTTTTATCTGAAGAGGCTCTAAATGTTTCAGAAAATGCGACAGTTCGTTTAGTACGAGGTGTGGCTGGTAGTGGTAAATCCTTAGTTTTAGTGCGTCGCGTTCAATATCTGCGTCAGCATTATCCAGAGAAGAAAATATTGGTGCTATCTTATAACGATAAATTAGCCCAGGATTTAACCCAACGCATTAATGATCCAAACGTTGATGTCATGACGTTTCATAAGTTATGCGTCAGGATCATCAAAGATAAGGGGAATTGGCAATCACCAAAAAAATTAAAAGGGTGGTTACAGCATCATATGCAAGAAGCGATTGAAGCAGCTGGGCTAACAATTGATTTTGTTGATGA
Organism: Chloroflexota bacterium; assembly: GCA_003696565.1. Classification (GTDB taxonomy): domain Bacteria; phylum Chloroflexota; class Anaerolineae; order Aggregatilineales; family Phototrophicaceae; genus DAOTWY01. Next base: position 5,378 of record RFHA01000191.1, on the reverse strand, counting down.
AGAAATAACTTGGCGTAAAGATGTTGGCTTGTTTAATAACGATAGCTATTTAACCGTGGAGCGTAAAGGACGTGGTAGTGCATTGCAATTAACACAACGTAAAGTCATTAATGATATTTTCAGCCAATATCAAGCCCATCAAGAGAAACTCAGAGAGCGTCAACAAGTTTGGTATGATTGGGAAGATGTTCCGTGGATCGCTTTTGATAAGTTGGATGAGAAAAAGAAAAATTCCTATCGCCGTGCATATGATGTTATTTTACTAGATGAAGCCCAAGATTTTGCGCCATCCTGGATTAAAGTCATCAAGCGCGTTATCAAAAAAGATGGCAGCTTATTCATTTGCGATGACCCCACACAAAGTTTATTCAAAAAGTTTTCCTGGCAGGAAAAAGGCATCCCCGTCCGTGGTAGAACACGTATTTTACGTGTCCCTTATCGTAGCACACGAGAGATTAGCTCTGCCGCACATAGTCTGATACAAAGTGATCCGGTATTTAGTCAGTCTAGTGATATTATCAAACCTATTTTAGAAACAGACGAACTTGAATCCGGCAAAATTCCCCGTTTTGTCATTTTGCCAGATAAAGATACAGAAGTATTGTTTATCTACAATGAAGTTAGTCGTATGTTGCAACAAGGTATTGCCCCCTCAGATATTGCCATTCTCTATCATGACTATAAAGACAAAGACTATTGGTTAGAACATGAGAAATTGGACATCAACATCATTCGATATGGTCAAATGAAGGGGTTGGAGTTCCGGATCGTTATTTTGCCATTTGTTGGGTCTCTTTTTGAGGAACACGGCAAGCCTGGTTCAGAAGAATTCATTCGTGACCGTAAAATTGATTTATTCACAGCCATGAGCCGCGCCAGGCAGGTCTTGATTATGTCACATCACGAACACTTTCCAACGGTGCTAAAATGTATTGAACCGCATGTTTATGTGGAATCAATCGATCTGGATGATTTATAGCGTTCTAGGGGGGTAAGCCTCCCTAAGTGTTTAGCACCAAGACTCTGTACTGCTCATGTCTCCGTCATTAGAACGGATACAGCACATAATGAGCAATCCGATAGTTTTTGTATGCTTGCAATTCGTGGCAACGCTATCGTGTTTGTTATCCAAAGTATTCCGCCAGCCTCATTGAATTTCTATGACGTTGTCTTTTCCTATTCCTTCTGCTATCTCTACTTACTTGTTTTGAACCAACTTACCCCCCTAAACAGTGTTTTAACGATATAATGTGAGAAATGGGTTCTGAAACCGTATAGTGTCTATTGCATTTTGCTTTAATGTAAAATGCAATATGCTGGAGGGGATATGTCTTTGGAATTTTTGATTCTGGGGTTGATCCACGCCAGTCCAAAAACAGGTTATGACTTATATAAAGTCTTTGAAGACGATTTACAGTCACTTTGGACAGCGGAGCAACGCCAAATTTACCACGCCCTGCATAAGTTAGAAGAGCAAGCCTATGTCACATGTGAGTTAGTGGTGCAGGATGGTAGCCCAAATAAAAAAATTTATTCCATAACACCAAAAGGAGAAGCCGCTTTAGCCGAATGGCTCACCACATTACTGCCCCCACAACCAACCCGCTATGACTGGCTAGGACAAGTTTATTTGTCAAATTTTGTGCCAGCTGATATGTTGATGCCGTTGTTACAAAGTTGGAAAGAGCGCGTTATTCAACAACGGATAAAGTTAGAGGAGGATTTAGGCAACTATCAAGCGAAGTTACAAATATTGCCCGATCAAGAACAAATATTAATCCTCAAGATCAAAGTGCTGGAATATCGTTTTATGCAAAACTATCATGATCTCCAGTGGATTAGCAGCCTAATCACATTCTTTGAAAATTTGGATCAACAACAGGCTGATAAGCTTATCAACCAAATTCTGGAGCAATATCCGATTTCAGATTTTCAGCCAGATGGTATTATTGATTAACAATTGAATTTGCCAGCAACAATGAAAGATTTTAAACCTTAAATATAGATTGGAGTCAATATGGTTACGTTAGAGCAGGTTAATGCCGTCATTGGCAAAGCCATGCCATCCATGACTTATACTTATACTACCCGTGATGTTTGTTTATATGCATTAGGAGTAGGGGCACCAAGTGACTGGTTAGATCAGGATGAGCTTAAATTTGTATATGAACTTAGCACAGTAGGGTTTGTGGCACTACCAACGTTCCCTGTTGTCTACACTAGTGAGATGATTCATCAATTAATCTCCGGCAGAATTGGGGAAATTGAGTTTAATCCGATGATGCTAGTACACGGCGAGCAATATCTTGAGATTCATAAAACGATCCCTACCTCCGGCACCATTACATGCCAACCAGTGATTAGTGCAATTTATGATAAAGGCAGTGGTATGTTAGTGGTCACCGATGTGACGTGTTTGGATGAGACTGGCGAGTGTGTTGCTATGCAGCAATCTAGCATGTTTATACGTGGTCTGGGGGGCTTTGGTGGGGAACGTGGCACGTCCGAGAAGAGCAATCTCCCCCCAGAACGTAAGCCAGATGCAGTACATGAGGAGAAAACATTGGATCGTCAGGCGTTGATTTATCGTCTTTCTGGAGATATTAATCCACTTCATGCTGATCCGAATATGGCAGCTGTTGGGAATTTTGATCGTCCAATTTTGCATGGTTTAGCAACATATGGTTTTGCAACACGTGCTGTGATGAAGCATTTTTGTGATAATGATCCATCCAAAGTTTTTGCGGTGCGGGCGCGTTTTTCTAAGCATGTATTCCCAGGTGAAACGCTCATTACTGAAATGTGGCAAGAGGATAATACGGTTATCTTCCAAACAAAAACAAAAGAACGTGATGAGATTGTGTTGAATTATGCCGGTGTGACTCTCAAAACATGATATTACTCTTTTGGCTCATTCTTTTTACCCTGCCAGATGGTGGGTTATACACCTATGACTTAGAAACAGGCTCTATAGAGCGCATTGCAACTTGTGAAGATACATGCTTGCATCTTGCATGGTCATCAGATGGACGAATAGGCTTTTTAGATGGTGATTATTTATCCATCGTCACATTAGATGATGGGGCACGAATAGATATCCCTATTGACCGAGGTGTATACACTTATAACGTTATACCAGATTGGAATGAGGATTTTACTCAAGTCGTTTATGCTGCGCGTTTTGATATGCAAAATCGGCTTGTGATTGTTGATATCACCAGTGAAGAAGCCACTGTCTATCAAAACATCTCCGCCGTTGATCCACGCTGGTTACCGGATGGGCGTATTGGGTTTTATAACAATGAGGGTATTCACGTTTTTGATCCAAATACGGGTGATCTAATTGATCTTACGCCAGAAGGTGATATCCACGATCTTCCAGCTTGGTCGCCAGATGGAGAGGAAATTGCTTTGCGTGCCAGGATAGGGCAATCCGATTATATCTGGGCGACGATGGATGCCGATGGCACTAATGGGCGGGTTATCACATCTGCAATTGTGGAAAGAAGTGTGTGGTCAGAGGATGGCGAACGGCTTGTCACGTTGCTTTGGCGTGATCTAAAGGGTGAACAAATTGACCTGGTTATGTTCACTGAAAACGAATTAATTGTATTGGCAGAAAACGCTGTTTCTGGGTATCTTCCTGCTTGGTGCGATGATCAGATTATATACATCGGGATCAGCCAAACTGGAACGATGGGGTTATATCTTGTTGATCTGAACACGCCCTTAGAACCTATTTTGCTTGTTGAACCTGTTGCAGATGAGCGGTATATCCCTGCTAGTCCAATTGTCATCCGACAATCATAAAAATTTTTTAACTGTAAATGGTTTTTACAACTTTGGTTCGTCTTCTGCAAGTATACTGACATTAAAGCATATGAGAAAGAGGTGACGCACATGACAGCTAAAGATTTAGTTTATACAACGCTCGGACTTGTTGTAGGGGTGATTGCCGGAATTTTGATTATTAGTCTAACAGGTAGTTCGAGTCTCAACGAAGAGACCGTTAGAAATATTGTTGCGGAGGAAATTACTGCTTCTGAGGCTCGTTTAACCGCTGCATTGGCATCTGGTAATGTCGAGCGTACATTTGGAACACGTGATGCTGACCTATCTGATTTAGATTTCTTCTTGGTGGATTATAATCAAGCAATGCCCTGGCTAGAAAGCATCACTGAATTAGATGAAGAATTTGTACTGGATGAATCGATTGAAGAACAATTTGGGGCAGTAGCGACAATTGATAATAGCAATGACCTCATTGTGTATATGACGGAACAAGTGAGTTCGGCAGATGGTGTGCTGGCAACCGTATATGATGCTTTGCTGATTGATTTGGGTGATCCTAATGCTGAGGTCATTGTGTGTTTGGGTATTGATAATGACCCTTATAGCTTAACTGGTCCTAAATTATATCTTTACTTGCAGGTTCCACAAGAACTTAGCGAGGAATTGGATGACAAACAAGAAGGCTGGGAACGCTTGGCTGCCCCCAAGGAAGAATCACCGTTATGGTCTGCTGAATGTTATGACCCAGAAGCAACAACGGATGAAGATGTTTCTTCATAAAAAATTCGTTTTCTAAATAAATTGACCTGCGTTAGAATGGTATAAGGTAGCTTAACACTGAAAGGGAAAATAGCCATGAAAACACGTATTTTACTCCTCCTAACTTTAATTTTTGCAGCTGCAGCAATGATTGTTAATGCTCAAGACGAATCCATGGAAGAGGATGATGTATTGGGTGTGGTGGTACAACAAGCTGTATCTGGATCATTTGATGGTGAAACATTAACACTGAATGGGGTGTTACCTGTTGCATCCATCCTATTTTACGATGAAGATGATGATCTTGCTGCGACTCAAACGCCAACCACTGAAATGTATAACAGTTGGAAAACTTACGGGACAATGGAAGGAAATGAAGCCCTCCAATTGCATGTATGGGTAGAAGTATACAGTGGCGATGAGAATTATCAGGCGCATTTGGTGGTCACACTGAATACAGATACAGATTATGTTGAGAATGAAGGTGTGTTTGTTTACGATGTGGTTGAAGTTCTTGAAGTCACTAACATTCTCGATCCTGAAGATGACAAAGCCGAACTTCCCGCAGAATTTAATGGTGCATCAGTTTTCATAGAAATTGATGAAGATACATTAGCTGCTTGGCAAGAAGGACGTACAGAATATCTGAACACAGCACGCCCAGGTGGGGCTGCACCAGCTTGTTCCTTCATTTGCTAATTTGCTCTTGAACGCTTTGGCGGGGGCGGTTGGTGATTTGTCACCCGCTCCCGTTTTTTATATCTGGTGGAAATAACAATGAGACAAAAACCAATGTTTTTGATATTCATGATGTTGCTTTTAAGTAT
>RFHA01000190.1 GCA_003696565.1 Chloroflexota bacterium | reverse complement strand
GTGACCCTGGTAGGACTCGAACCTACAACCAATTGATTAAGAGTCAACTGCTCTGCCAATTGAGCTACAGGGCCCTAAGTATATGGTAATTATAACAGTGCTTTTGCCTCAGTCAAGATCACATTAGCCCCAACCGCTAAGGTTTATCCACAAAAACAACCAATATGCTTGGCAATAATTGCCATTGTTGGCTATTAATTGATGTATATCATCAACCAAACTGAAAGGACAACTATATGGGCATCCTGTTCAAAAATGGGCTGATTATCACCGCGAGTGATATGTTCCAAGCAGATTTATTGGTAGAAGGCGAGATTATCACACAGATCGGGCAAAATATCCCCGCCCATGACCATCACATTGTCGATTGTACAGGGCAATATCTGATGCCGGGGGGAATCGATGTTCATACTCATCTAGATTTGCCATTTGGAGACACCTACAGCAACGACGATTTCGACACAGGGCACCGCGCTGCCGCATTTGGTGGCACAACCACACATATTGATTTTGTCATCCAGCCTAAAGGTGGCAGCCTAAAGGATGGATTAACCAAATGGCGCAAAAAAGCAAAACTCGCTCAAATTGATTACGGGTTCCACATGACAATCACCGACCCCAGAGCAGAGGTATTAGCCGAAATTCCAACCATGCTTGATGAAGGCATCACCTCCCTTAAGTTATTAATGGCATACAAAGATATGTATATGATTGACGACGATGCGCTTTTTCGGTGTATGATGATTGCCAAAGAGCTAGGGATGCTTGTCATGGTTCATGCGGAAAACGGGGATGTTGAAGCAATCCTCAAAGCAAAGTTGCTGGCAGAAGGCAAAACCGCCCCAGTCTTTCATGCTGCATCCCGCCCGCCAGAAATTGAAGGAGAGGCAACCAACCGCGCCGTGATGATGTCTGGCTTAACAGGCTGTCCATTGTATGTTGTACATATGACCTGTGAGCCAGCCATTGAAGCCCTACGCCGTGGGCGCGCCGCGGGGTATCCGGTAATGGGGGAAACATGCGTGCAATATTTCTTCCTCACCGTAGAAGACCATTTAAATGCACCGGATTTTATTGGTGCAAAATATGTCTGCTCCCCTCCTATCCGCACCAAGCACGACCATGCTGTGCTATGGCGTGCCTTGCAAGATGGCACATTGCAGCATGTCAGCACAGATCACTGTGATTTTTGGTGGGATGGCGGTAAAGGTCCATGGCAAGAATGGGCGGCAACACATCCTGATGGAGACTGGGCAGCCTATGAAGCGCAAGACCCATCTTACCGCCGCCCTGGCAAAGAACTTGGACGCAATAATTTCGCCAAAATCCCAAACGGTCTACCAGGTTTGGAGGATCGTATGCTGGTGATGTGGGAGCATGGCGTGAACAGCGGACGGCTCACCCCGTCACAATTTGTGGCACTCATGGCAACCAACCCCGCTAAGATTTTCGGTATGTATCCACGTAAAGGGACGTTGGCAATCGGTAGCGATGCTGATATTCTCGTTTGGAATCCACAAGTGCAGCATACCATTAGCGCAGCAACCCACCACATGCGTGTCGATTATAATTTATATGAAGGGATGCAAATCCGTGGCAAGCCGATACAAGTCTATCAACGCGGCAAATTGTTAGTAGATGGCGAGACTTGGCACGGTCAAAATGGTGAAGGGCAATACATCCCAAGAGAGCCATTCGCCCCGCTACTCTAAAATGCAGGGGGCGCAGGTCGATACGCCCCCATCCCATCTTAAGCAAGCAACCCTGGTGATGGAAGATCAACAAACACACGTAAGAAACGCACAAAGTGATAGACATCTGCAAAATTGCTGGCTATCCCTAAGCTCACACGGATTGCGCCGGTAACGATCATACCCGTTCGCCGTGTTAATGCGGCAACATATCGTTCATATGTCACCGGCGCAGCGGCTGCAGAACACGCTTGAACATCATCCACCGTCAGATGAAAAGCATTTTCCCCCGCACCAGGGTTACAAAAACATCCTGTCCGTAAAGAAATCCGCGCCTGGTTGGCTAATGTCTCTACCAACCGAACATCAAACATTTGCCCATCTGGATCAAGCAGGTTAAACGCAATTGTCCCCCCCCGGTCATCGGTTGTGGTCGGTCCATAAATCATCACCAGTGGTGCGCCATTATGATGTGTCATGTGGGTCATTTCATCCAGTAGATAGCGCGTTAAAGCGGTCACACGGTCATGGATCGCATCAATTCCAATCGTTTCAATATGTCGCAAGCCGATCTCTACCGCGGGAATATCAAGATAATTCACGGTGCCATCTTCAAAAGCGGCTTCCCCATGTGCGCGGAAAAATGCCGGTGTCAGCGTGGAGACGATCTCAACTGTTCCCCCAGCAAACCAGGGACGACGCAATTTATGTAATTTATCGCGCCGGGCAATTAATGCCCCTAAACCTGTAGGATACCCAAACAATTTATAAAATGAAAGCGGCACAAAATCCGGCTTCCAACGGGATAAATTCAAGCGGTTCGTCGGTACAAACGCAGCGCAGTCTAGCAAAACATCCCAACCATGGTCATGCGCAATGTCAATCCACTCTAGGGAATGCTGTACCCCGCTGAAGTTACTCTGTGCCGGATAAGCAAATAAATTGTTGCCATCTGGCTTAGCGGATTTCAAATGCTGTATGAGTGTCGCTGAATCAATTCGTAAATCTGGCAAAGTGATCGGGGCATAAGTCACTGGTGCGCCGTGATACGTGGCATATTCACGAATACCATTTACAGAGTTATGGTTATCAAATGTGAGTAAATATTGACCGTTTTTTTCAAAAGGATAACTTTCACCAATAAGTTTGAGCGCACCGCTGGCATTTGCCGTAAAAATCACAACATATTCGTTTGGATCAGCACTAAAATAATCAAAAACAGCTGCCCTTGCTTGATCAACCCGTTGAGTAGAAGCCATAGACGTGGGGTTAATAGAATGGGGATTGCCGTAAACACCGTTTATTAATTGCTGCATATGCGTCTCAATTTGAGAGGTCGCATACAGGCTACCACCTGTATAATCCAAATAGACTTGCCCTGTCTCATCCAGCCGAGCATACTCCCGCTGCCGTAATGCATCTACCGGATAACATCGCACATAATCTGGCTCTGCCGCAGCACACTCTGCTGGCGTGTAATCTAACGCGGTATTCAAGCGATCTTCATAAGTCATATCCAGCTTTATTTTGGTCACCATAATGCCGAACTCTCCCAAATCAATCAGTTGCTAAAACATTTTCTTTTGTATTATAGCCGACAATTTGCCCAGCACGGCATAACACAATGACTTCGATGTGGTGACTTATTCAAATTATTCATCAATAATTGGGCGCAAAAATCCATCATGATCGTCCAAAATACGGCACGCAGTTTGATAATCTACCGCACGGAAGTGCATCACAATTGCCGCCTTAACTTGATTATTTGCGCGATGTAACAAATCCCTAGCGGTTGCTTCATCTAACTTGGTCACCTGTTGAACAATCCGCACGGCGCGCTGTGCCAACTTTTCGTTGGTCACCTGCACATCTACCATCAAATTACCATAAACTTTACCCCGTTTAATCATGGTAGCAGTGCTAAGCATGTTCAAAATGAGTTTTTGCGCTGTGCCGGCTTTCATCCGTGTACTCCCTGTAATAACCTCCGCGCCAACGGTTACCCCAATAGGGATATCGACAATATCTAACAGGGGTGCAGGGACGTTGCAAGCAATGCCAACTGTCAGCGCACCAAGTGTATCCGCATAGCGAACCGCCCCAAGTACATATGGCGTTCTACCGCTAGCTGCAATGCCAACAACGACATCTTTCTCAGTCAAATTAACCCGCTTTAGATCATCTACGCCCGCCTGCGGATCATCCTCCGCGCCTTCCACCGCTTGGGTCAGGGCTTGCTCGCCGCCGGCGATCAGGGCAATAATTAAGCCAGGTGGTGCGTTAAACGTTGGCACACATTCTACCGCGTCTAGCACCCCCAAACGTCCGCTTGTGCCCGCGCCGATATAAATCATCCGACCACCCTGTTGCAACCGTTCAACAACAGCATCTACCGCTTGGGCAATTTGTGGCAAAACCTGTTGAACAGCCTGTGCCACGCCATGATCTTCCTCGTTAATCCGCTGCACAATCTCTAAGGTAGTTAAACGATCAATATCTTGTGTTTTTGGGTTAGGTTGTTCGGTTAACATCGCTCCTCAACTTCGCTAATAAAGCCGCGCCCACCACCGGCGGGTAGCGACTATCCGGCAATTGATCAAAATTAAGTTGTTTCAATACTCGACGAGACAGGGCATTATCATGAGTCAATAACCCACCCGCAAAGACTATCACATCATCAGGTAAATCTAATTGGTGTTGTACATGACGTATTAAATTCACCAAATGTGCCGCAGCCTGATCACAAATCAACGCGGCATGAGGATCATCAGCATCAGCCGCTTCTAGGACAAGCTGAGCCAAAGCTGCCACACGGCTCGATTTAACATCCGAATATAGCCATGTGATAATGTCATCGGGCGTATTAAGCTGTAACCGTGTCATAACACGTTCTGGTAACAAGGTCTGAGAGGTCAGCCGCCCATCTGCTCGCCGTGTCAGGGCTTGTAATGCTTGCAAACCAATCCAGTACCCACTTCCCTCATCTCCAAGCAAATACCCCCACCCACCAGCACGATAAGTACGCCCATCAGGATGCATACCATACGCCACGCTGCCAGTTCCAGCGATTAACACAACGCCATTTAACTCTCCGCGTGCGCCTACCAACGCAATCTCCTCGTCAGAACTAGGGAAAACCGCCGCATGAGGTAGCTGCGTCTGTACTACTTCTATCAACCACGGTGCGGCATGCCGCGCTGCTGCGCCTGCTATACCAATCCCCACTCCGCTGATGTTTATCCCCGTTGCAACTTGCTGGATGGCACTTTGGATACGTTTTGTAGCCACTTCATAACCAACGGCGTTTGGATTCACCCCCTCACCGTTCGCTGTTGCTAAAATTTGCATTTGGTCATCCACTACTACAACACGTAAATTACTCCCGCCGCCATCAATCCCTAGCCACATTACCCCCATGTCCTCCTGATTAACGCTGTATAATTCGTTCCTGGGGTGATCTGCCCCAAAATTGACGCATGACGCGCCCCAGTTTGTTCTGGCAAGCAGCCAACCCGCCCATGCCAAGTTTCATAAGCCAGCACAGCAAAAACCAATGCCTCTTTGAAGTCACTATCTAGCCCGACAGCTTCATGTGTCATCACATCAGCTGGTAACAGGTCATTTAACTGAGCGACAAGTGCTTTGTTATGACTCCCCCCACCGCCCAAAATAACCTCCTGTGGCATTGTCGGCGCAAAACGATGATACGCCTCTGCGATGCTGTGGCTGGTAAAAGCGGTGAGCGTGGCAATAATATCCTGGTCGGTCAGCCCCCTTGCTTGCCCTTCAGCGATGAAGCTCTTGGCTTTTTGTGTGCCGAATAGTTCTCGTCCAGTTGTGCGGGGCGGTGATTGCTGAAAATAAGGATGTTTTAGCATTTGCTTTAGCCACTCATCATCAACTTGCCCACCAGTAGCAAACATGCCATCCTGATCGTACGGCTTTCCAGTCAGATGCAGCATCGCCGCATCAATCAGTGCATTGCCTGGTCCAGTATCAAACGCCAACATAGTGGATTCAGTATCCTTCAGCGGCGGCAAAAACGTGACATTTCCCATGCCGCCGATATTCTGCACCGCTCGCCAGTGTTGCGGATGACGTAAAAGCAACCAATCGACATAAGCTGTTAAAGGCGCACCTTGCCCACCAGCGGCAACATCACGCTCCCTGAAGTTGCTAATCGTCGTCACACCAGTGCGCTCAGCAATCACACCCGCCGCACCAATCTGCAATGTGGATGTGACACGCCCATCAGCATCAACATCGTGCCAAATCGTCTGCCCATGTGAGCCGATTAAATCGACCCAAGCAGCATAATCACCAATAGCAGCTACAAAACGCTCTCCCAATTCCATATTTAACCGGCAAATTTCCACCGCGCTGCCTTGTTCACACGCATGGAAAATCCGCTGACGAAATTCAGGCTCATAGGGAACGCTCCAGGCTTTGACGATAGTTGCCTGTAAATCTGGAGGTGCGCCATCAATATCGCACACAGCCACATCAATACCATCACCAGATGTGCCAGACATCAACCCAATTACCCTCATAAGATACTCCGCACAACCGCATCGTGCACCGCCCGTCGCAATTCAAAAATACCCGGTCTCTCTCGCCCGACGTAGACTCGATTCGTTAAAAACGCCACAACCAACTCCCGCGTAGGATCAACCCAAAGCGATGTGCCAGTAAACCCGGTATGCCCAAACGCCTGACGGCTCATTAAGTCCCCTGCGCTAGATGCCCGATGCACAGAAGGTAACATCCAGCCTAACCCGCGCCGTTCATCATCGGTTTCCACCTGTTGTTGAACAGCCTCCCGCCAGAT
>RFHA01000189.1 GCA_003696565.1 Chloroflexota bacterium | reverse complement strand
GGCGTGAATTATGAAACGGCTGCTGATCTGAGTAGCCAGGCAAATCACCTCGGTGCGACTATTCAGGCAGACATCCTCAAGCAGAAACTGCCCACCACCAACGGCGGTTATAAGGCACTTAACACGGGTGATTCATCTTATGGTAAGTTGGATGAGCGCATTTATACCGAACTGACCACCGATCATCCGATTGATCTGGCGCGTTATCAGGTTGCAAACGGTTTTATGGGGCGTGCCGGTCTGATTAGTTCCGGTGGGGCAAGTGGTAAAAATGACTTTGCCGATGCCATCAAAACAGCCGTGATTAACAAACGTGCTGGTGGTACCGGCTTGATCTCTGGACGCAAGGCGTTTCAACGTCCAATGCAAGAAGGGATTGCTTTGCTCAATGCCATCCAAGATGTCTACTTGTGTGAAGACGTGACCATTGCCTAAGTGATAAGAACTTGCGGGCGGCGTGTGTCGCCCGTTTTTTATTTGGTTTGTTCTCTCCTTTTATTCAATTCTTATGAGAAATCCACTAAAGTGGGGCAGGAGGAACAACCAATGCGTGTTCTTATTATTGCAGATGATCTTTTAACACGTGCTGGGTTAGCTTCGCTACTTAATCCGCATGTGGATGTGATTGGGCAGATACCGATAACACAAACGCTTACCGATGATTTGTCAATCTATCGCCCGGATGTCGTGATTTATGATGCTGGATATGATCTGCAACTGGATGGTTTAGCGAGTTTGGTTGATTTGCCACTTGTTGTGCTGCTGCCGGATGCAGAGTCTGTGTTAAAAGTAATGACAGTTTTGAATGGCACGGTCTATGCACTTTTACATCGAGAAGCGACTGCCCTATGGATTCTTCAGGCATTGGATACTGTCAATGAGGGGTTAATGGTCTTTGACCCTGCCTTAATGGAACCACTGATAACACGCACTGAGCTTTTTGTAGAACCACTGTTAGAACATCTAACCCCGCGTGAATTAGAAGTGTTGCAATATTTAGCACAAGGATTGGCGAATAAAACCATTGCACAAATACTGGGAATTAGTCCAAATACGGTTAAGTTTCATATCAATGCAATTTTTAGCAAATTAAATGTTCAAAGCCGGACGGAAGCGGTTGTGCGTGCCACACAGTTGGGCTTAATCATTTTATGATAAGTATCATAATCTTTTGATGAAGTATGAAATTCCACCCAATAAAATACCGCCAAGCAAAATACCGATGGTTGGATGTTCCACAATTAATGCCAAAACAAGCCCGCCAACTAAGCACATCCCCACACAAGTAATAACTCCCAAAATGACTTGCATAAAATCATAGTTATCTGTCATCATTGCGTTTTCCCCTTATCAACCCTTTTTGTATTTATCCTAAGGCACTTTCATTGAGGGTAACTGACGCTTTTCTGATGACTACCCAACGGCTGCCCTACGTGCGTTAATGAGCATCATGCTTAAGTTTTATGGTGAGTTCTGCCAAGTTTTTACCTGATTCTTATAAGGCTATGTTAAAAGTAATTTTGGTTGATGGCAGATGAGTTGAGATAAGAGAGATAGAACGATGACGACCTATCGTTTTCAGGCAGAGATTAAACAATTACTCGATATTTTAGTTCACTCTTTATACAGTGATCGTGAGATTTTCTTACGTGAATTAATTTCAAATGCGTCGGACGCGCTGAATCGTGTCCAGTTTGAAATGTTGACTAATCCAAATGTCACAACACCGGATGCACCGCTTCAAATTCGCATCACGGTGGATGAAGAAGCCGGCACCCTCACCATTAGCGACACCGGTATCGGCATGACTGCTGAAGACATGCAAAATAACCTCGGTGTTATTGCCCGCAGTGGTGCCAAGGCATTTATTGAGGCAATGAAAGATGCCAAAGGCAATGTCACCGCGCAGGATGTCATTGGGCAGTTTGGTGTTGGGTTTTATTCTGCTTTTATGGTGGCGGATAAGGTGCGGGTTGTCTCTAAATCACACTTGCCGGATGCGCCAGCGATGGCTTGGGAATCCACTGGGGGCGATGAATATGTTATAGAACCGGCAGAACGTGCCGAGCGTGGGACAGATGTGATCCTCCACCTTAAGGAAGAGGATAAGGAATTCCTTAAGCCTTATCGTATTAAAGAGATTATCCGGCGGCATTCGGATTACATTGCTTTTCCAATTTATGTTGGCGATGATGAGACACCGACCAACAAACAGCAAGCTATCTGGCGGCGGTCATCAAGTGAAATTGAGGATAAAGAATACAACGACTTCTATAAGATGATGACGATGGACTTCCAAGAACCACTCCATCGTATTCACATGCGTGCCGATACGCCGCTTCAGTTCTATGCGTTGCTTTATTTCCCGGCTAGTAGCGAGCCGAATATGTTCAGCTTGCGCAAGGAACCAGGGCTGAAGCTTTATGCCCGTAAAGTTTTGATCCAAGAATATTGCAAGGACATCTTGCCGGAATATTTGCAGTTTATTCAGGGTGTAGTAGATACTGAAGACCTGCCGCTAAACGTCAGCCGCGAAACAGTGCAGGCAAACCGTGTCATGGCGAACCTCAGCAACGCGATTACACGCAAAGTTCTGAACGAACTTGGGCGCATGGCGCGTAAAAATAAGGATAAATACCTCAAGATTTTCAAAGAGTTCAGCCGCTTTATCAAGCAAGGTGTGGTGGTTGTCCCGCAAGATAAGGATGATATTATTCCGCTGTTGTTCTTCAACAGCACCCATACCGATAGCTTAGATGATTTCTGGACGCTCCAAGACTATGTGGATCGTATGGTGGAAAATCAGCAGGATATTTATTATATCTTGGCGGATGATCCACACAGCGCGCGCCGTAGCCCACATCTAGATGCCTTCCGTCAGCGTGGTATTGAGGTCTTGTATTTCACTGATCCAATTGATGCCGCCATGTTGATGGGCTTGACCGAATTCCAGGGGCATGCTTTGCGTAGCGTCGATGAGGCTGATATTGATCTGAGTAACATCGGGCAGTCCACTGAGCAAGAGACAGAACAACCTGAACCCGTTCAGGAAGAGACGTTTGAAACTGTTATCACACGGTTTAAGGCGGTTTTAGGGGCGCGTGTCAAAGATGTACGAGCTGGTAAATCCCTCACTGGTAGCCCTGCGCGCCTAGTCAGCGATGAAACAGGTGCAGCGCGTAACATGTTCCGCATTAATCGCCTGTTAGATAAAGATTACCAATTGCCGATTAAAACATTGGAAATCAACCCGCGCCACCCGTTGATTCATAATCTCGTGAATCAGATTCAAGCGGGACATAACGCACTGGTTGATGCTGTGATTGAGCAAGTGTTTGAAACTGCTCTGTTACAAGATGGTATCCATCCTGATCCGGCAGCTATGGCACAACGCCTGACCTTGCTGATGCAAGCCGCCACTGGCTCTAGTGTGGATGAACTGGATTTCCAACAAGCGATTTCTATTCCAGAACCGGAGTCAACCCCTGATTTCTCAGCGGATGATGGCGATGGTGGTATTGAAGATGCAGAATTTGCTGATGTGGAAAGCAAATAAACCATACAATCCTGTCACATCGCGTTGAATTTGACGACAATACAGGGGTATAATTTGCTCTTCAGCACGTAATTGGCTGACAGAAAATGAGTAATACTGACAAATTTACCCTGAGGTCAGCACAAAACGATGAACTGCAATCTATGGGCTTGGCACATTTGCTCACCAAGCCCAATTTTGATTCCAGCATGGTGCGGGTTGGGATGATTGGTGTACGGGTTGTCAGTCGTGCGTTGATGCAACCTTATACACTCAATTACGGGCGTGTTCGTCTTAAAGTGGCGATGATTACAGACCTATACACCTCACGCCGATACCGTAATCGAGGCTACGCCGCGATGATTGTGCGTGATATGCTGATGTATATGGTGGAGCGTGGGGTGCATTTGGCTTTATTGAACGATACCACGCCGCAATATTTTGCACGTTTTGGCTTTAGCTCTGTGTTACCGCGTTATGTAATGACGTTTGCCCGTGAGGATGCCGTAACCCTGCCGATGCCATTACAATTGATTTCGGTTCGCCGCGGGCATTTGCCTCAAATGGCGGCACTTTATCAACGGCATTGGGGGCATCGGGTGGCGTTTGAGCGTACCCCAATGGAATGGATTTGGCGTTTTGAGCATCAGCAGCAAGATATGCGTGTGGCAGTGTCAAACGATGACATAGTGCAGGGGTACGTCATTGGGCAAGAAATCTTGGCAGATACGCCAGATGCTGCTCAAAGCATTATCTCGCAGCTAGCTAGGGAAAGCCAAACAGAAACGATCCGCTGGATCATCCCGCCAGATGATGCGATTGTGTTGTTCGCACGGGATTTATTAAATATCACCATCAGCGCGGAGTATGCTGTCATTGGTGGATGGATGGCGCGGCTGATTGATACACAAGAAATCGGTGAGGCACTATTACCGGAACTTGTTGCACAGGGTAACTCGGCTGGAATTAACACGCAGCAGTTGATTTTTCAGCCCAAGGCGGATCGTGTGATGATCGGCTTGATGAACCGCCCAACCACACAGTGCTATTTGGCACATGCGGATTTTATTCGCCTGATGTTTGGGGCAATTAATATTATGGCTTTGGGAATTCGGGCGAACTTACATGCAGATGGTATTGAATTGCTTCAAGCTTTATTTCCGCCGCGCATGGCGATGATTGCTCCTTGGGATTGGTCATAACGATGAAAAAACATCCGTTTTTGTTGGCATTGTGGAGCGCGTTATATGTCTTGGTTGGTTCATATGCCATAACCGTCACTGGCTCAATTATTCTGCGTACTATCTTTAACGAAGAAACCGCGCTAGTTGCATTCATTAATTCAATTTTGCATATCACGATTTTACCAGCGTTGGTCTTGCTTCCTGTTACGTTGTTTGTACGCCGTTGGGGGCTGAGCCTTTTGCTCATCCCGCCAGTGATCTTTTTTGCTGTAGCTTTTTTACCACATTTGTTACCAAAAACGATTGAACCACCACCACAAAATGCGCCACAACTGCGTATCATGACCTTTAACTTACTAGCACATAACCGAGACTTCACGGATGTTATAGCTATCCTGCGTGAAAGTGAGGCAGACATCATTGCCTTGCAAGAGGTGTCGATTCAAGCAGCCGATGCTATTCAGTCACATCTGACCGCACTCTATCCTTATCAAGTTATTTATCCGGGTGGCATCCCTGGCATTGGGATATTGAGTAAATATCCCATCACCGATGAAGTTGTGTGGCGCACGGTGTTACAGCAGCAGCGTGTTATGATTGATTGGAATGGGCGTGATCTTGTGGTCTATAATGTGCATCCTATGACTCCAATATCATCTGGTGGGTTTAACGGACGCAATAGAGAGATTGCGGATATTCTGGCACGTATTGCACTGGAAGAACATCCGGTACTACTTGTTGGAGATTTTAACATGACAGATTTAGCTGATCCTTATAGGGACATCACGGCTCAATTTGAGGATGCTTATCATATAGCGGGGCAAGGCATTGGTTATACTTATTTCCTACGTGGAATCCCGTTACTACGCATTGATTATGTGTTTTATCGTGCGCCATTTCGGGCATTTTCAGCTCGTGTTGGGCAAAAGGGGGGCGGCTCAGATCACCGCCCGTTAATCGTATCATTGGCTTTAGAACAATAACAATTAGCTAGATTCACCTGGAAACACCCAAGCTAACGCTTCCGGCAAGATACTACGGAAGCCAACCAAACCGTGACCGCTGCCAATTTCTGCATACTGATAGGCAATGTCCTGGCGGCGACTCAAAATCTGATTCAATACCTGTGCTGGTAAGTAGAATCGTGATCGGGCTTCATATCGCCCAACGGATTGGAAGATGCGCTGCGGCAAAATTGGCGCACGTTCAAACCGTCCAGCATATTCGCGCAATTTCTCTTGTGCGATTCCTTTGCCAAGCGGTGGTGAGATCATCATCAAATGGCTGAAAACCGCCGGGTTCTTCAGCGCAGCATGAATAGCACCCACTGCACCAACTGCAACCCCTCCAACACCTAAATTGGTTGAATCAATCCGGTACTGGGTTTGCAAAAAGGGTAATAATTCCGTCAATAAAAATGCGTAATGTTTATCATTGCTTACAAATGTTTTGATACGCTCTTTTTGATCACCACTTTGTATCATCGCGATGACTATTGGCTGTAATCGCCCATGTTTGATGAGTGCGTCTGCAATAGCGGGCATTTGTAACGGACCTACTGCCCACTGCCCATCTTGCATCATCAACAGGGGGTAGGTCATACGTGGCGTGTTGTTGTAATCTGGTGGGGTATAGACCCATAACTTGCGCCCAGTAAACCCAAGTTGTGCGCTGTTGATGGTGTGTTCAATGATCTTTCCACGGGGGACACGTGTAAACTTTGTCCAATCAGGGAATGGACGCGCGTTTGGCATTCTTAAAACAGAAACCGTCATTTGGGCGGTATTGATTTTGAGTGGGTTTAACGGGTCAATCCGCCAATAGCGACTGATTCGTTCCACCACATTACGCTCTTGTGCGAGGGGGGTCATGGGGTCATTAACTGCTAAAAGATAATCTAACAGATCGTCTGTTTCAAACCGGCGTGTTAAATACCAAAGGCTTGTGCCTTCTAAATGCTCAAATGGTGCAAATGGTGGGTCTGCTTTGATCGTATCAAGATTCAAGGCGACTCGTTTTGTCCCCATACCCACATAAATAAAAGTGGCTTTATCCCCTTGTATCCAGGGCCAATCTAACCGTTCACGCAGTAAATCATCAACTAGGCTCTGGCGATTATCGGGTGAGGCTGCCTGTGCATCTTGCAAAAATGCCTGAAACGACTCCCAATTCGGCATCGAAATTTCTCCCTGTTTAGACGCAATGTCTTTATTTTAGCATCGAAACGTTTGAAAGACGAAACTTGCTACAACCGCCCTCTAATAGCATAATAACGTTTGTGATTTCATCAGGGAAGGTTTGCTTGTGATAAAAAGAGTTTTACTCATCGGTATGATGCTGGTGATGGCAGCGTGTTCTGGTGGAGGGACTGAACAAAGCCCAACCACAGAGCCACAAGCTCAGTCTGTGGAGGAACCGGTTGTTATCCCCACAATACCACCAGATGCCGAACCGTCGCTTCCATTAGACGAAGATGGGAACCAGATTGTCGCCCGTGTGAATGGACAGTCTATTACGCTAACCGCCTTTGAACGAGCATTAGCGCGTAACGCGGCTGTCGTCAGTGATGTCGCGAGTTATGATGCTCTTGCCGCCTTTGAGTTGGATAAGCTCATTGAGCAGGAAGTGATCCTCCAAGCGGCGGCAGAAATGGGTATTGTGGTCACACAGGAGGCGGTCGATGCTGAATATCAATTTATGCGGACGAGTATTAGCGATGATACTGAATGGCAAAATTGGCTACAGACCAATAACTTCGCTGATGACGATGAATTTCGTCAGTTAACTTATTATAATCTGGTGAATCAGCGGGTTCAGGAAGCTGTTTTGCAACAAATGGGGATGCCGCAAATCCCACAAGTGCGGATGCGCCATATCTTGGTGGATACACTGGAGCAAGCGAATGCTGTCTTGGCACGATTAAATACCGGGGAAGATTTTGCAATTGTCGCTGCTGAAATGTCTGTTGATGAAACCACACGGAGTAGTGGCGGCAACCTCGGTAATGCTGATGGTTGGGTTGTGGCGGATGATCTGGTGACACCCGAATTGTTTGACTCTGCGTTACAATTAGAACCAGGGACATATAGCCAACCGATTCAAACCATGTTAGGCTATCATATTATTCAAACGCTTGAGGTGGGGCAGCGTCCTGCGACATCGCAAGAAGCTGTTACCCTTCAGATGCAGTATTTTAATGACTGGTTGGCGGAGCAAGTTCAATCCGCTGATATTGAGCGATTTATTAATTAAGCGATCATAGAAAGGAAGCCATGATGTTCGGTAGCGGTAGAGATCGAATTTACAACTTGATTTCATTGGGCTTTCTTGTGGCTTCTGTTTTTGTTGTGATCTTTGTTCTGATGAGATTGGTTGCCGGCTGATGAATGAGATTAAACGCCCAAGAGACTATACCCCAATTTACAATGGCATAAGCCTATTGTTTTTGTTTTTGACGGTGGTTGTGATTGTTGTTGTCCTGTTGCAGCTTGCCAGCCCCCCCCCACAACAACAAACAGCTTTTGTGCCATCACCAACGCGGTTTGTTTCACCAACGTTTACCGCAACCAAGACCTTAACACCAACTTTCACATCCACACCATCGCTTACACCGACTGATACCCTTACGCCGACTCTCACACCGACGATTACCCCATCCCTTACGCCATCGTTGACAATTACCCCTACGCCAGGACCGACGGAAACACCTTCTAACACCCCCACGCCATCCGTCAGCCCAACCCTAACACCAACACCGACCCCGACCGGACCTAGCCCAACACCTAGCCCAACGGATTCCCCTTATTTATTTAATATCAATGGGCAGGTGTCTTTCCAACCGAATTTAGGGAATGTGGCAGGGTGTGCTTGGCAAGGGGTTGCTGGGCGTGTGGTAGATATTAACGGTGTATCGGTCACACAGCAGTATCGGGTGCGTGCATTTGCCACTGGCTTTGAGCGTATAACCACAACCGGCAGCAATTCGTTCTATGACCCAACTTCCGGTTGGGAGATACAAGTGGCGAATCAAATCAATGCGCAAACTTATTTTGTCCGCTTAGAAACTCTAGCTGGCACACCGATCTCACCGGATATTCAAGTAACTTTCCCGCAGGATTGCAACCAAAACGTGGCAATTATTACATTCAGTCAAGTGCGTGAGTTCGGTCCATGAGTCACGATGATATTCGGCGTGTTGGTAAAAATAATCAAAAAGATGAGATTGAAATCAGCGGTGATCCATTTGATGATCTACCAGAGCATCTTGCGGATTTAGCCGCTGATGTGGACACAAACTTTGTGCCAGATATCACACTGCCAGACGATGAGGATGCCCCTCAACGGATACATACGCCTTGGCAGGAGCGTTTTCCGCCACTGGAGCCGGACTTGCCTGATGATGAAAAATTTATCATCAATCCGCAACATTCTAAGCCTCAAAAGGTGATCCACAAAAAAACACGTCGGTGGCAAGGAGATTGGCGACATAGCTTTTTATCCGTTGTGTTTTTATTGGCAACGGTTATGCTATGTGCATATTATGCGTATATTTGGCAGAACCCATATTCTCAGCTTAACCCGCTGGCACCACCAACGCCATTTATTGTGGTCAGCTGGACTCCCGATCCATTTGCTGTGACCATACATGATGCCACTGCAACGAGTCTAGTGATCATTAACCCCACTATTGACTCATCTGCTGTGCCACTAACGCCTATTGAATCATCACCGGAGCCAATTGTCATCCCGCCTTTGTCTGTGCAGTTCACTATTCCAGATAACGGTGTTGTATATATCCCCAACGCCAACGGGCGCGGGTGTAATTGGGCGAGTATTGCCGGTACAGTGACCGATATACAGGGGCAACCATTAGATGGGTATCGTATACAGATTATTGATGTGGAAGACCCCACCCGCCTGAACGTCACGATCCTCAGCGGTTCGTCATTAACACTAGGGCAGGGGGGGTATGAGTTGTCTCTTGGTGGAGTCCCGCGTGAACAGCAATACATTGTTCAACTGTTTACGCCATCGGGTGAACCTGCTTCAGAGGAGTTTTTGATCTTCACCCGTGATTCTTGCCAAGAGAATGTTGCAGTGGTAAATTTTGTGCAGGTGCAATAAATCAATCGCCTATGACTTAGGCAGGGAAGTCTTTATCATCACTTAACGCCCGCACACTATATATCAGAATCAGTGCGCCAAATACCCCGGTTACAATGGCACCAAAGACACCACCAATATCTAAGCCAAAAATGCCCAAGATGATACTGCCAATCACACCACCTAACAGCCCTAACAGTCCGTCTTTAATTGGACCATAGCCTTTGCCGCGTATTAATTGACCGGCTAGCCATCCGATAAAAATCCACACCAACACCATGAAGATAAAAGCCCCCAAAGTGACGGCAAACGATACGAGACTCGTTAACACAACCCAGCCGACAATCAACAATGCGATAAACGCTAGTAACTCAATCATAATTGTTTTACTCCCATAACTTTGCTTGCTATGATTTATATACGCAGTTTTTAACCATGGGTTGCAACGCTAGCGACAAACAAATCCAATGCGAGTTCTGGAGTAATCCCCCCGGTTTTGATTTTGATGTCTGTTTCATGTAAGGTGCGGTAAATACGCTCTAATTGCTCGTCAGAAAAAGCACGGACTTGGGATTTTAATTTATTGACGACAAATGGCTTTATTTTCAATGCTGCTGCTGCGTTTTCTCCGCTACCGACTGCTTTCATCATCAATAACAGCCGAAATTGCCGGATAATCATGCCCATGATACTAAAAGCATCCTGCTTTTTGTCTTGCATTAGGCGGTGCATCAGTTGTAACGCGACCTGTCCCCGCCCTTCTGCGATGGCATCTACCATTTGAAAAATGCTTGCCTCCGGCACATAAGGCGTAAGTGTGGCAACATCATCTTCAGTAATTGGCTGCCCTGGCTCTACATAACTCACTAACTTGATTAACTCATTATCAGCCAATCGCATATCATCGCCTACCACTGCCGCTAAGGCAACCGCAGCTTGCTTTTCAATTGTGACCTGATAGGTCGATTTTGCTCGCTTGATGATCCAACTAACTGGGTCTTTGGGGGCTTCAAACAGAAGTACGTGCCCGTTTGCTGTTTTTGCGAGTTTGATAATGGCGTTATTTTCTGGTAGTTTACTATGCTCCACAAACAATAATCGGGCATAATCCGGTAAATTAGGTAGGCTTTCCTTCAGTTGCTCGTTGACTTTTGAGACCCCCTTTTGACCTAGCATCCCCTTGACGATGACTAACCGCTTATCTGCCAAAAAAGGATATGATGACACAGCATTAATGACTTCCGGCACATTGGCGACCGTGCCATCAAATTCTGACGTGTTCATGTCGGCTTCGGTGCTGTTTCCCATTTCTGCACGGAATTTCTTCACCGCTTCGTCAATGCCTAGGTCATCTGTTCCATGAATAATATAAAAAGGCATAACCACACCTTGCTGATTTGCTGAACGGATTAGGCTCTATTATGATCCAAAATAGTGAAAAATATAATGGAGATACATGATGCGATTTTTGATATGCTGGCGAGGCTGAAAATAGTGCTTTTACTGATATTTATGATGGTAATGCCCGCCCTGTCCAAAACCGCGGTGAGTGTGATTTGCTGCATGATGCTAGCTAAATTGCATGCTAGGAAGCAGGGGAATGCCTTGCTTCCTAACATCATATAAAATGCTTAGCCTTATGTGTCTTCGCTATATGGTTCTTCTCGTCGCATTAATGGGTTGAGACCATGATGACGGCGGCGGATTTCAAAAACACGTAACGCTGCTTCTAATGCGATTCTTGAATCCATTTTAGATTCCCCGCGTTCACGATCTGGAAAGTGAATCGGGATTTCCACTACTTTATAGCCCAAACGGACTGCCACATATGCCATTTCAACCTGGAATACATAGCCGTTACTCTGAATACGGTTTAAATCTATGCCGATGAGTGTTTCGCGCCGCCATAGCCGATACCCACCAGTTGCATCATAAACTGGGATATGCAATAAAGTAGGCACATATAGACGGTTTGCCCACCAGCTTAATAATTTGCGATACCACCCCCAAGATGGATCAACACTTCCACCCTTGGTAAAACGTGACCCCAGAACCATATCCGCGCCATTTTCTAGCGTTTCCACCATTTGGGGGATGTATTTAGGCTGATGACTGAAATCGGCATCCATCTGTAAGATGTAGTCTGCACCGTCAGCAATTGCCTTTTTAAATCCTGCTATATAAGCTGGACCCAAGCCCGCTTTTTCAGTACGATGCAGTACATCAATCCGTCCAGGGAATTCTGATTTAAAGTCTTCTGCCATTTTCCCTGTGCCGTCTGGTGAATTGTCATCTACTACCAGTAAATGTAGATTGTCTAAAGGTAAATTAAATAGAGCCTCAACCATGTGAGGTAGGTTTTCTTTTTCATTGTATGTTGGGAGTACAATTGTCAGTTTAGGCATTATCAACTGTTCCGTGTTTCGCCTGATGATATTCATTCAGTCTAAGCGAACCTATTCAGACTTTCAAGTCTACTCATGATATGAGAGTGGAGAATTTGATGGATATAAAACCTAACATGCTTTAAAGCATAATTGGATCATCTCGATATTACCAAGCGATCAATCTTTTAAGGTGCATTATTTTAGCTAATACCCGCCATCTTCATTGCTTCTATACCAACGAATGGTGTTTTTTATAAAAATGTCACAGTATAATCTGAATAACTTGGACACATAATAACATTTCATGAGGTGTGATATGAGCTTGGGAATTTTTGTGATGCTTGTCATCATTCTGATTACACTATTAGTCGTTGGGGCGGTGATGTATTTCGGCTCACAGCATGACCCACATACCAATGTTCGCAGTGTGGAGTCATCACGGGCTGTTCAAACTTTGATTGAACAGCAACGGCGTGCCGCCCAAAAATTGGCGTTACAACAACCTAAAAAAAATGAAGAGGAAACAGTATAAGAGCGGGGGCAATACCCGCTTTATATTCTTCTAATACGATTGTGCTATGATGATTTAAGCTGTTCCCTATAAGCAATTCTAGGAAAAACCAATGAATAAACAAAGTGAAATCCAACAAGCATTGGAAGCCTTACAAGGCACTGATGCCCAGGCGCGGGCTGATGCCATCAATACCTTTGTTGAACATCACTATCTAGCGGTTGTTCCACAACTGCTGGAACTGTTGCCAACTGTTGACCCAGGGACACGCTTTTTGATTGTCAAGGCATTAGGCAAACTGATTCATGAAGATTCCGTCCCGCTGTTGTTACAAGCACTCCGTTGGAATGATATATGGACACGTGCGGCTGCCACCCAAGCGTTAATCAATATCGGTACGGCACAAGCAATTACGGGATTGGTAGATGCCCTGCGTGATGAGAATAAGGCTGTTCGGCGTGCCGCTGCCAAAGCCATCGGTAAAATTGGTGTGGATGAGCATTCGCAATATAAATCAGACATTCTCAAAGGGTTATCCTTTGCTTTACTAGATGTTGATGATGGTGTGCGACGATTTGCAGCAGAAGCACTTGGACGTGTGAATGCGGAAACAATGGTTGCGGAATTACGTGCTGTGCTGGATGATCATAATGCAGAAGTGCGACTTGCTGCATTCCGCGCTTTAGCAAAAATTGACTCGCCAGAAGCCCGTGCGGCTGTGCGTCAGTGGGTGAAACAATAAGTCAGGTGTTTCTAAAAACGCGGCAGACACGCTGCGTTTTTTTGTTGTATCATGAAGGCGATTGATGTGGTTATTTTTTCGTGCTTATTATGATAAAACGCCTGATCTTTTTATTTACTTTGAGTTTCTTGGTAGCTGCTTGTCAACAAAACCAAGATACTGAGTTGCCAACCCGCTTTATTGTTATCACAGCTGACCCGGCGGTTGTTGGTACATCAGCTGTTGTTGTGAATACACCAGATACACAAACAACATCTATGGTGGGTAATCCAACATTACCGCCATCCTGGACACCAACACCAAGCCTAACAGCCTCGCCAACAGTATCAGTTACACCTAGTAACACAATTACTGTTACGCCATCCCGTACACCAACACTTACATTGACCCCTACTGTCGAAGTTGAACCCCTCAGTGCATTGTTGTTATTGGCTGCTCAAGCAACCATTCAACCGCCGCCCACACCGACAAATATAGCAGGGCAGCCCACGGTGCCACCTTTAAGCACCCAACCACCTAATACTGTTTGTCAATATGCACCACCAGGTGGATTTGGTACAGCGGTTGCCCAAGATGCTAGCATTACTGCCGGTATTGGGTGCCCGGTTGGTGCCCCACCGGTTGCATCTAATTACGCTGCTGCAACACAAAATTTTGAACGTGGTGCGATGATCTGGACGAGCCAGGGGACAATTTATGTTTTGTTTAACGATGGTACATATCAACAAGTGGTTGATACGTTCGACCCGGCAGTTGATCCAGAAAGCGGTGGAGAAATACCCCCGGCTGGTTTGGTAGAGCCGATACGTGGATTTGGTAAAGTGTGGCGTACAGTTAGTGGCGTAAAAGACCGGTTGGGTTGGGCATTAACGGCTGAAACAGCGACAAACGCCACCGTACAGGAATTTTTACAGGGACGCATGATGTATCTTCCTATTCGGGGAGATATTCTTATCCTGACTAACCAGGGAACTTGGCGTGCTGTTGCTGGAAGTTATTGAGCGATGGTTATCTCAAGGCTGGTTTTACGAGCTGGGGCAGTGCTAGCGTTGCTTTCGGTTATATTAAGCTATCAGGTGAGCAGATTAGGACGACGATTTCCAACCGGGCAAGAAGTTATATATATTAGCAATGTCAACAGGATATGGGATATTCAGGTTCACAGCCTAAGCCGTGGATTGTCCTATAATTTAACACGTAAAATTGTGCCGAGTAGTATTCGTAATTGGCTCCCGGCATGGTCACCAGATGGACGATACCTGGTATTTGTGGCTGCTTTCCCGCAATATAAACGGTTGTTATTGTTATATGATACCCGAATTAATTATCTGCGTGTCTTGGATGATGTAGGAACATATCAAAATCGTCCAACGTGGTCACCGGATGGCGAATGGCTGGCTTATGCCGTCTATCATGATAGCGACTGGGATATTCATATTCAGCGTATGACAGACCCCAATATCCACTTGATTGATGTGAAGATCACCGGTGAGACAAATGATCGCAAACCGATGTGGTCGCCGGATGGCGAATGGCTGGCTTATGTTTCTGGTAGGCGTGGCAACAGTGATCTCTATTTGGTTAATCGTTGGGGGTATGATCAACGCCGTTTAACCAATGGGATGCAAGTTGATGAGGATTATGTTGCGTGGTCACCAGCGGGTACTCATTTAGCTTTTACAACAAATCGAGATGGCAATAGCGAAATTTATGTAGTGAATGTACAAACTGGCGCATTGACCAATTTAACACGTCATTTTGCCCGTGACTATAACCCTGTTTGGTCACCGGATGGTGCGTATTTGGTGTTTGTTTCTAATCGAGATGGCGACGATGAGTTATATATGATGGATCATTTTGGAGAGAATGTTATACAACTGACGCATAACACCACACTTGATTATGATCCGGTTTGGTCATCAGATGGTCGATATGTGTTGTATATCAGCGTGCCAGACCTGACGGGGGAGATCGCTCTGTTAGATTTACAAACCGGCAATGTGCGCCAACTGACACGTAATGACATTGATGATTGGTCTCCTATTTGGAAGCCATGACGATTCAGATATCTCGTCTTATTTTATTCATGACGCTTGTGATGTTTCTGGCAATAGGTGGCGCGATTCTCATCGGAAAAATGTTGCCAGGATATGTATTGATATTTGTTCGGAATGTTGTTCCAAGTGATGTATTGATATATGATACATCACGCCGAGTTAGCTTTAACCTAACCCATGATTCATTGCATGAACTCATGCCTATCTGGTCGCCGGATGGGCAAAGCATCGCATATTTAGCAGCAACTCCTAACGATGATTTTCGCCTTCGAGTCATAACACGCTATGGTGAAAATCCGCGTTGGTTAGCACAGGGTAGTGTTGCGTTACCACGTTGGCTTGATGACGGTAGCGGGCTTTTAGGAGTGCGGCGTAATGAAAGAAACGCGCTAGATGTGTTGATGTTTGGGCTGGATGGTAGCATAACACAGGCTGATATAGACCTCCCACAAATACAATCTTACATCACACAGCTGAATACGGTGGAATATGCCTCACCAGATGGCACACGTCAGGTCTATTATGATCAATGTGGCGGTTGGTGGTGTGTTTTTGCCCGTTCAGATGAAGGTGTTACACCGATTTATACGTTTCGCCATAGCGAACAACCTCGGTTTAATGAAGCAATAACTTGGTCATCTGATGGGCGATATGTGGCATTAACGGTGATTCGCCTCACGGAGAGCGGACGTTGGGATATTTATGTTATTGATACAAAGACAAGCCAACGGCGTGTAGCATGGATTTTAAACGGCTTTGCGCCAAATTGGCAACCGTAATGAATATTTTTTATTTGAGATGTGTGGGGAATTTTTAGGGAAGGGTGTGGGCAATATAGGACTCGAACCTATAACCTTCTCGACGTCAACGAGACGCTCTGCCAATTGAGCTAATTGCCCAGTCTAGCCTCATTATATCTCAATAACGCTGATTTGCAAGAGGCATTTGAGATGTGATAGAGGCTGTTTTTATCAAATATGATTGAGTGCTTACTCAAAAATTTGATATAACATTTTGACGGTGACATCCTTTACATATTCAAATTCGTTGGCGATGCAAGGCACCACTGGGATACTATCAGGTATGCCCAACCCTAAACGGATATCATCTACATGCCAGGCACGTGGGTCATCATGCTTATTAGCCACTAAGATGCAAGGGGTTTCTGGATGATATGCTTTAATCGTCTCTAATAAACACACCACTGCGCCAAAATATTCTGGTTGTGTGCTATCACACATCACAACAAACCCTGGCACATTGACATGCTCAATTAGCTCCCGCAGCCAAATAAAATCAAATTGTTTGAGCTTGGGCGGCTCTAAAAATTTAAGCCGTAATTCATCATCAACGCTTAAATCCCCCGTATACCACCCATGCAACTCCCGGCTGCGTGGACAAATTGTCTTAATAAAAGTTGATTTGCCAGAGCCAGGCATTCCGGTCACGATGATCTCTACAGTCTCAATTTTTACAATGGTGGACATGATCTACCTATGACAATATGATAATTATTTAAGAGTATATCACTAAACCTGTTACGGATGATATTACAGTATGAAATTGTCACGGTTTAGCTTGGTATTAAAGTACCACAAAAAATTTTTTTAGGTCAAGTATATCAAGCAAATGATGGATCAAAGGATGTGACATGCTAGGCAAATATAACCCACCGACAGTATCTCATGCATTTGATGGGTGAATAGTGTTGCCAGGGATAATCGCGCGGCAGCGAAGTGCTGATCAATAATTTGCCGCCAATGTTCCTCTAGTTCTATTTTTCCTACATGGTGTACAATTAAAAAAAGGTTTTTTCGTACAGATCGAAGGAAAATAAAGATGATTATTGGGATTCCAAAAGAAATTAAGACCGATGAATATCGTGTTTCTTTGCCGCCACATGGCGTACGTGAATTGGTGGCGCATGGTCATCATGTGCTTGTGCAAAAATCCGCTGGGGAAGGTAGTTCATTTAGTGATGATGAATATATTGCTGTTGGGGCGGAAATTGTCGATACTGCCGAAGAAGCCTGGTCACGGGCGAATATGGTGATTAAAGTCAAAGAACCCCAGCCCTCTGAATATCCCTACATGCGTGAAGACTTGGTGCTGTTTACTTATCTTCATTTAGCAGCAGAAGAAAAACTAACCCATGCCATGATCGAAAGCGGTGTGACGGGTGTTGCCTATGAAACCGTTACCGACCATGAAGGGCGGTTGCCACTGTTGGAGCCAATGAGCGAAGTTGCTGGGCGGATGGCGACTCAAGTTGCCGCACAGTATCTCACTAAGCATCTTGGCGGGCGTGGGATGCTGCTTGGTGGTGTGCCTGGTGTGCCAGCAGCTAATGTTGTTGTCCTTGGTGGGGGCACAGTAGGGACAAACGCTGCTAAGATTGCGCTGGGCATGGGGGCAAATGTGACTTTATTAGATATCAATATTGAACGTTTGCGTTATTTAGATGATGTCATGCACGGGCGTTTTCAGACGTTGTACTCCAACGCGGCAAATATTGCTGAGGCAATCCGCACGGCAGATGTTGTCATTGGGGCGGTGTTAATCGTTGGTGCCAAAGCACCACACCTCATTAAGCGTGATATGCTCCCGAACATGAAGAACGGCAGTGTTATTGTAGATGTCGCGGTGGATCAGGGCGGATGTGTGGAAACAACCAGACCAACTACTCATAGTAACCCCACCTATGTGATTGATGGCGTTGTGCATTATGGTGTGGCGAATATGCCAGGAGCTGTGCCGCGAACATCTAGCTTTGCACTTTCTAACGCGACGTTACGTTATGCTATCAAGTTAGCTGATCTTGGGTTAACAGAAGCCCTTAAAAGCGATCCTGGTTTGGCGGCTGGCTTAAATATTTACCAGGGTAAAGTGACGCACCCTGCTGTAGCAGAAACGTTTGACTTACCCTTGACCCAGGTAGAAATGGTACTGTAGGGTCAACTCATTGATTAAACTTTGTGGATATTTTGCCGCCGGTGTATGCCGTGCGGCTTGCTATTTTCCTTTGCGGCTTATTTCCTCATAAAATTGCTGCCATATTTGCTCAAATTCACGTTGGATGATGATATGATCTGTGCTAGCATCCAGCTCAGGGATGGTCGCCGGGGTTAATTCTTCCAGGGCTTTTTGTACAAACCAGATCATTTCATGCGCTTCCATACGAGCATTATATCGATGTCCCACCCAAGATAATAAATACAACACCGCCGAAAGCCAGCCAATGAGCAATGGATGCCAGGGCATAAATACAATTAATGAAGTCATAAATGTGGGGATAAACAAACAGTCCAACAAATAAAATGGTGCGATGTGCGTTTCTAGCTCTACCCGTGTGATGTCTTCGCCAATTGGGGAAAGTTTTCCACGCATCATAGAACTAGAAACGGTACGCTTACGATATTGCCACGTCACTTTGCTGGTTGTTGTTAAATCAAAGCCAGTTTTATTTGGTGTAATCTGATACCGTCTACCCTGTGCAAAAAGATTACGCAGATGCAAACGTTGTGTGCTGGGTTTGGCATTTGTCATTAAGGTTTGTAGGCACATACTTGGCGTAGCATAGACCAGCATAATCACGGGTGTATGCAAATACCAAATATGATTTTTCAGCCAGCCATACATGATCTAACCAATGCGCTCCGCCACCACAATCGTCCGTTCCAGATACGTATCCCGGAAGAAATCATAAGAATCGCATGTAATCAGCGTTAGACGTTCTTCAAGTGTTGGGCGGACGGGGTCTAAATTGGTAGGGTCTGTATTGTAAATATCTACAACGGCATATCGATATTCTACATTGCCTTCACGTAAAATGATTCGATCCCCGATTTGTAAATTTTCAATATTGGCAAACACGCCCTGACGACCATCAGCCAGCTCAACATGCCCAGAAAGCACGATGTTACCTGGCACGCCACCAATCCAGGTTGTTCCTTGTAGATGCCCAACATTAACCCCTAAATTACTGACATCCCAGCTTGTACCGTTCAAATATACGTTAATCACCGGTGTATTGATAGCAACCGAGGGGATAATTAAATGAGCATCTGTAATAGGACGATAGTTACTGGCAATTGGTGTTGCTGTTGGCGTTGAGGGTGTTGAAGGCGTAGAAAAGGTTGGCGTGCTAGCAACGCTGATTGCTGTTGTCGGCACTGGTGTGTTGTTATTTACAACCGGTAAAGACGGTTCCGGCTCGTCAGAACCACGTAAAAAACTGTCATAAATCAAAAAGCCAATCCCGGCAATTGCCCCAAAAATAATTAAAACAAATAAATTACTGAGTGGGTTACGTTTACGACGACTAATCATAAGTTGTTTTATTCAATTAACGAACATGGCTTGTTATTAAGAATCTAATCCGAAATGGTTTTTTCTGCTAGTTTTAAATCGTGGCGTGTTTGCTCATATTCCTGTTGCATCCCAAGTGCTTGAAATAATTCCGCTGCGGTTTGATAGTATTCAACTGCTTGTGGGGCATGTCCCATAAACATCAACACATGAGCAATG
This sequence comes from Chloroflexota bacterium, assembly GCA_003696565.1. Taxonomy (GTDB): domain Bacteria; phylum Chloroflexota; class Anaerolineae; order Aggregatilineales; family Phototrophicaceae; genus DAOTWY01. Next base: position 1,994 of record RFHA01000189.1, on the reverse strand, counting down.
CTCCGCATAACTTGTGCATGGGTGACTACATCGTTCAGTTCACGAGCGATTTTTAGCGTTTCGATGTAAAAATCCAGTGCATGTTGAAACGCTCTATAAGCCTCGTGCGGGTTTTCTAGAGAACGTCCCCATTCACTATATAGGTTTCCTAAAATACCTAATCGCAAAGCTAATTCATTCGTTTCACCAATGGCTCGTAAGATGCTGACCGTTTCTTCAAAATATGGGATGGCAGCTTGCAAATCGCCAATGGATACATAGCTGTTGCCTAAGTTACTCAGGCGTGAACTCAATCCACGTTGATCGTTTAGTTCCCGTGCGACTTCAACCGCTTCCAGATGATATCGAATTGCTTCTTGGGGTTGTTTTAGATCGTCATAGACCAATCCAATATTGCTCAGCCAAATGCCTCGTCCCCGTGTGTTATTTTCAGCTTCTGCTATCTGTAATGCAGCATCCAGATATTGCAAGGCATCCTTATAATGTTTCATTTCGCGTAGAATGTTGCCGATATTGCCCAACAAGCCGCTTTCTGTAAAGCGGTCATTGACTTGTTGTGCACAGATCAACGCTTCTTTAAACGCAGAGAGGGCTTTTTTAGGTCGATCTAAGCGATAGTAAAGTAACGCAAGGTTACCTAAATGCCGCCCTTTGGCTCCAATATCACCGTTTTCATCTGCCAGTTTAACAACCTGTTCCAGTGCATCAATTGCATCATGAAACTGATTGTTATTGAGTGCTAAGCGTACTTGGCGTAATAGTTCAAGTTGTTTGTTCATCAGCAAGTTGCAAAATTGTTATAGTGTTAATTTCTTGGATTGTACCACTTACACCTAGCTTTGCCATAAACTCACAATCCAATCCGGACTAATCATCCTTAAATGGCAACGGTGGTACTGGCGGTTTGCGCCCACCTTGTTTACTGTTATTCTTTTCCCCGCGCGGTAATTGAATGTCTGTACGGAACATCCGCTCGGTAGGCGTTTGTGGTTGCTCGTCTTCTGGCAGGGTCTCCAAGTCATATTTAATTTTGGCTTGCTGTTGGGGCAAGCTAGGAGGCGGAGGCGGCGGCGGCTTAAGCATCCCCGTTTGACGCTTTTTTAATGGTGAAATGAGGTCTTTTGTATTCAAAATCGGTTTATCAAACCAAGTCAATGAGACATGCTCAACTTGTGCCCTCAATAAACTCTTTAACACATCAACCGCATTTGCGCGTACCTCACGATAGACCATTTGGGGCAAATCACCAGCTTCTAGCTCACCTAAAACAACATCCATTAATCCAATGAGTTCTAATTCATTGATAACACCTGTCGCTTGGCGAATCGCTATGTATGGGATGATATATCCTGCCATCACAGAGAAAATCGGTGTCGCATCACCAATCATCACAACCACTGGTGGCGTGCGGTCATCAGCATAATAAATATCGAGCTTGCTAAGCGATGGAAAAAGACTTTGTGATAAGATGCGATACAACCGTGCATAGAGATTGACAGTATCTTTTACATAAACCTCGGCAGCGGCTTGAATAGATGCAGGGATTTTCATCACCAATACTAACACGCCGTTATCGGCTAGTTTTCGTACTAAAAACTGTAGCGCGGTGATTTCATCTTTGCCTTTATCCCAACCGGGCTGCATGATATGAGGTGCTTGGCTTGTCACTAATTTTTCTAAAATTCGCTTTAAACGCATGGCTTCAAGTTAAATTAACAGTCACATAAAATTTATTTTACACGAAATCACCCCCAAAAAATAAGGTGTATACCTAATCCTGCTAACACAAATAATGAAATAAGTAACAGCATCCGCGTCATACGTGGATCAACGTGCCGTAATCGATCAAACATCATGACGTAAATTACCATAATGCTTAAAAACACACCGTAAAAGGTGGCTAAAAATCCGACACCGTGCCAAACAGATGTATCTAAGGCTTCTCGTAAAATTGGACCGGTGACACTGCTCCAAAAGATATAAGGATTCGGATT
>RFHA01000024.1 GCA_003696565.1 Chloroflexota bacterium | reverse complement strand
GCTTGCAACATTTTCGCTTGGATGCGCGCTTTTGCTTCTGGAGAGAGTTGCGGTTGTGGGGCATTTGCCAAGCGAGAAGCAGCCTGAATAAGCGGATGTCCGCCATCTGCTTGAGTGAGCTGCCCGCGTTTTGGCGGAACGGTTAAATCGAGTTCGTCTGCAAGTTGTTCAGGGTTCATCGTTACCCCTTAAATAATGTCTGATTTTTGGTTGAGAACCCAAAAGCCGGTTAAGTTGGATCAACGCCCGATGTTGGATACTTTTGACAGCCGAGACGCTCTTACCGACAATTTGCGCAACATCTTCATGCGTGCGGCGTTCTATAAACCGCAGAATAAGAATAGTCTGCTGTTCTTTTGGTAATGAATTGACTGCTTGTTTTAATATTTCTAACTCTTGCTCATGTAATAGCTGATCTTCTGGTAAGGGCTGCTTGTCAGAAAGTGTATCCGATAATTCAACTTGATTATCCTGCTTGGCTCTACGATGATAATCAGCGATACGGGCAGCAGCGATCCGATAAAGCCATGCTTCAAACGGTGCGCCGGTAATGGTATATTTTGGCAGTCCTTCTACCATTTTAACAAAAACCTCTGCTGTCAGATCTTCCGCGTTGTTAATTGGTACACGATAGGCAATATAGCGGTAAATTTGATCAGCATATTTTTCATATAGGGTTGTAATCGCGCTGGGATCACCCTTTTTTGCGCGTTGGATCAACTTTTTTTCAGACGGTATCATGCGTAAATTAACCGTGTTGCGGTAAATTAATTTTAAATATACCGCCTTTCAAGTATAAACCGTAAAAACAATATCAATGTTGCAAAATTGGTACTATGGGGCTATCAAGCGCAGGGAAGGCGTTAGGCAAGAGTGTGTTACACGCGCTATACTAAGAAGTGACCAATCTCCAATCCAGATTGAGGAGTTTATTATGATAAGGCGTTTATCATTATTTTGTAGTTTGATAATACTCATGCTGCTGATGGCGGTTTGGCAAGCAAACGAACCTGTAGAAGCGCAGACTTTTGGCACAGGTCCTTGGGCAGCTACTTTTTATAATAATACGAGTTTTGCCGCGCCAGGCGTAGCTGTGGCAGGGACGTATACCGCATTAAATTTTAGCTGGGGAACCGGCGCACCAACTGACCCGGCGGGGCTGCCTGTTGGGGGAATTGGGGTTGATAATTTTTCTGCAATTTTTACATCAACCCAGACCTTTACGGCTGGTACATATACCTTTACCCTTTCAACCGATGACCAGGCGACATTGATTATTAATGGGATTACGGTGTTGAACATCACCACACCAGGCTCCCAAAGTGCAGCGGTTGCGATCCCAGGCGGGGCGATCAATTTAGAAGTCCGCTATGTTGAATTGACCAGCGTGGCATTTTTGCAATTACAATGGAGTGGCGGGACCAGTGGCGGGGGCGATCCTGCTGCAACGCCCACAATTACGCCACCGCCAACGGCAACGAGCTTGCCGCCTATTCCCCCCGGGGCGATCACTGCCACGGTGGTGCGTGCAGCGGTCTTAAATGTACGTGCAGCACCATCCACCGGCGCACCACGCTTGGGGCGCATTTTGCGCGGGCAAACATATGCTGTGGTTGGGCGTGACCCCGAAGCGCGTTGGTTCTTGTTACAACTCGGTGGGTATCAGGGTTGGGCTTATGGATATTATTTATATATTGATGCCAACGAATTTAATGTCCCAATTGCCAGCAGCAATGTCACATTAGGGTTGGCGGGCTTCCCAGATACCGGAGTAACTGTTCAAACACAAGCGGGATTGCGCTTAAGAGCCGAGCCAACAACAAATTCACCACAGATTGGGCGGATTGACTGGGGGGCATTTTTGCCAGTAGTAGGGCGTACAGCAGGCGGTTCATGGTATCAAGTTGTTTGGAAGGACACCGTCGGTTGGGTTTATGCCCGGTATACGCGCCTGGTTGAAGGTGATTTGCGTAACGTTCCTGTCCGATAAGTTCATCCGTGGGGATGAGGTTGCCTTGTCCCCATATTCCCACAAACAACCAACAAGCATAACCCAACGATTACCCACTTTTTTCTTTAAGTGAGGGTATTTAGGTAAACATTTAACTAAGAAAGTGTTTGTTTTAGGTTTAACCTGCTTGACATTCGATTCCAAACTCCCATATAATCCTGAAATAAGCGACAAATTTCTAACGAAACATAACGCTTTTTTATTGTTAGTAACTTCTTGAAGGCTCACCATGCACCAGCCTAAACTCAATAGCCGTGTCCTTAAAATCAATGTCGGTTTTTTGATGAATGAGGGTCCCGGTAATAACCACAATTCAGAGATTGACTTCCCAACGGTTCACGTCTCTGATGATCTCAACCTCAAGTATCTAAAAGGTCCACTACGCCTAAGCTGCACCAAAGAGGGGATTTTGGTACAGGCAACGCTTGAAACAGCGATTGACGATGAATGTCACCGTTGTTTGGATCCAATTCACCATGTGATGACTCTAGAAATTGAGGAACTGTTTGCGTTTAAACATAGCCTCGCCGAGGCTGAGTTTTTTATTGACGAGGATAATATCATTGATCTTGCACCACTTTTGCGGGCAGAAGTACTGATGGAGCAATATTATGACCGTCCTTGTCAACTGACAGCACAGGGAATTTGCCCGTGCTGCGGTAAAACAAAAGCTGAATTGCTGGGCAAAGAGGAAGAAGAACACATTGACCCACGCTTGGCAGTCTTAAAACAACTACTGGATGCCCAGTAAATTTTTGAATAAGTGTCTTACGGGGGTAGGAGCGTTGACTGATTACGATGGGAATTATGATGCAATGTCGGGTATGGAGCTGTTTGATGGTGATCATGATGATCAGTTCCTTTTTATGGATGATGACGACGATTTGATGTTTGATGATGATTATGACGACCTTGATGATGATGACTTAGATATTGATGATGACGATGACAATGAGTGTGATCTAATTAATCTGTCATCAGATGACACAGTTGGGCTTTATCTAAAAGAAATGGCGCGAGTGCCATTATTGGATAATGAAGAAGAAATTAACCTGGCAATGCGGCTAGATGCTGGCTTAGAAGCAGAAAAAAAGCTGGCAAAACATCCAAATAGCCCTCGTGCAACTGAGTGGAAAATGCTTATACAGGATGGCATTAACGCTCGTGATCATCTGATTAAAGCCAATACGCGCTTGGTGGTTTCCATCGCTAAAAAATATATGAATCGTGGTGTGCCCTTTTTGGATTTAATTCAAGAAGGCAATTTAGGGTTAATGAAAGCCGTTGAAAAATTTGACTATCGACGAGGATTCCGCTTTAGTACCTACGCCACTTGGTGGATTCGTCAAACCATTACCCGTGCCATTGCAGACCAAGGGCGGACGATCCGCGTGCCCGTGCATATGAGTGACCGCATCCGCCGCTTGTATCGTGTTGTAAGAGAGCTGGAACAGAACATGGGGCGTAAGCCCTCCTTAGAAGAAATTGCCAAAGAGATGGAACTTGAGCCGCGCAAAGTTCAGTGGATGCTTAAAGTTTCCTGGCAACCCCTTAGCTTAGAACACCCAGTTGGGGAAGATGAAGACAGCGAATTAGGGAATTTTATTGAAAATGACAGCCTCCCCACACCTTCACAGTCAGCTTATGATAAAATGCTGCACGAAAAAATTGAAGAATTACTGACGACACTAACCCCGCGTGAAGCTCGCATTTTGCGCCTGCGTTTTGGATTACAAAATGGGCGGAGCTATACATTGGAAGAAGTTGGTAAAAAATTTGGGTTAACTCGTGAACGCATTCGTCAAATTGAAGGGCGCGCCCTGCGTCGGTTGCGGCATCCACGCCGGAGTCGTCAACTAAGAGATTATTTATAGTGTGTTAAGAAATATGAATTGTTTTATACGACACGCCGCCCCAGCCGCGGCGTGTGTTCATTCAGTTGGAGTCGCTTTAAGATGAAAGTCTATCATATCGTACCGCCGAACCTACAAGGGACACGTATTTACCCATTGAATGCGCTAAAAAACACCCTACCAGAAATTTATGCCCAGCAGGTACAAAAATATCGTGGACGTGCTGAACTACTCCAACGCAAAATCCCTTATCTCAATTGTACGTGGAATGATATGTTACATTTCTCGCCGGTTAACCCACGTAAACTGCGAGCTGCTTTTATTCAGGCGGGGTTTAAGTGGAACCCGATGTATTGGTATGAAATTGACCCGGAGCAAGTGGGGTTAAACAAACAAAACACGGTTATTTATCTTTCACCAATACGTGAAAAAGATGATTTCACTGTAAATGATGAGGATTTCATCCCATTTACGCTAGAAGCTTTGGTTATGCTGGATTCAATCCCTAAAGCGACAACAGACTATTTTAATCACGCCAAAGCACACAACGAGAATCCTTTTTTGTTCAACTTTATCCCGCATGTTTTATATTATGGCACATTAGATATAACCCATGCCGGGGTATCAGTGCTGGAAGTATAAGGCATTGTTACAACAAAAAAGCCCCAACTTGGGGGCTTATTTATAGCAGGCTCTTGATGGAGCGACCCTGGCGTTTCAAAAATTCCACCAGTCCGATCTTATCAATCGTCCGCAGTTCACCAGCGGTGACCTGAACGCGCACATGACGCTTGAGTTCCGGCACGTAAATCCGTTTGTTTTGGATATTCGGCTGCCAGGTGCGGCGGGTGGCACGCATTGAATGGCTGCGGTTGTTGCCGAATTGGGGCTTAACCCCTGTCACTTTCCGTTTACCAGGCATGATGTTACCTCCGCATCAACGTTAGGCTGGCTATTTTAGTGCAAAAAACCATATTGTGACAGGGTAAGTTCTTTTACAATTAAGTTGATTTTGATCATCAAAAGGATGGATTATGAAACAGTTGTTGTTTATGTTGTTATTGATTATCATCACATACCCCATCACCGCCCAACAAGACGATACGATTGAAATTTCTCCTGAATTGATTGCCCATCTGGATCAGCTTGATGTCGCCGTAAGTCAACTGCGCGAGTTAGACATCCTCGCTGATGTGGAACGCCGCTTTCCAACTCGGCAAGACGTTATCGACTTTGTGATGCAAGCCACACAAGAAGAGTTGGATGTCCAAACAGTTTTAGAACAAACTCAGTTTTATATCGCGTTTGATTTTGTATCCCCTGAGTTTGATTTGGTAGCGACCTATACCACATTATTGGCGGATCAGGTCGCTGGTTTTTATGATCCTGAAACGGGCATAATGAACGTTTTACTAACCAGCCCCGATGCTGTATTAGAAGATGAGCTGCCGATCTTAGAGCAGTTGGTTTATGTTCATGAATACACCCATGCCCTGCAAGATCAGCATTTTGATCTATTGACATATCTGGAAGATGTGACCGAACCGGATGCATCCTTAGCGGCGTTGGCATTGGTGGAAGGGGATGCAACCCTCGTGATGCAGGATTATACCCTGTTATTGGCGGAACAAGACCCCTTGGCTTTACTGGCATTATTAGATGATGATTTGCTGCTGGATGCGGAAATGCCAGCGGGAACACCCGCGGTTTTAGAGGCAGAACTGACGATGCCTTATTTTGATGGGTTACTTTTTGTCATGGCGTTACATCGTGATGGCGGTTGGGATTCTGTTGATGCGGCGTATGCCAATCCACCTGTTTCTACCGAGCAGATATTCCATCCTGAAAAATATTTAGCTGGGGAAATGCCCATCGCTGTTAGCCTACCCCCGGTTGAATTAGGCGAAGGGTGGGAACAATTAATGGATTATACCCTGGGTGAGTTCTATTTGCGGGAATACCTCAACACGCAAGTTGACCGTTCAACTGCTATCAACGCGGCTGCTGGGTGGGGCGGGGATCGTATGAATTTGTATTATAACGCAGACCGTGACGCGCGTGCCTGGGTTATTGAGCTTGTTATGGATACGCCAGAGGATGCTATTGAGTTCAAAACAGCTTATATGGATTTTATTCTAGGGCGGTTACCAGAAAGTACCGTTATTGGGGATTGCTATACTACACAGGCAGAAACCTTATGTTTGCTTGATGTGGATGATACCACGCTCAAAATAAGTTATGCGCCAGAAGTGACATTAGCACGGCAATTGTTAGACAACAGCTAAACACAAAACAAAAGGAGGGCACATCACAAGGATATGCCCCCTTTTTAACTAACTAAGGATTACCACCACGCCCATT
>RFHA01000188.1 GCA_003696565.1 Chloroflexota bacterium | reverse complement strand
TTTGGGACAGAAGGTGACGGTGGTGCACGACGCTGGATTAACATTGGCATCTTAATTCAACCCTCTGAAATTGGCAAAATTATTATCCTAATTACCCTGGGACACCACCTCTCTCAACGGTATGAAAAAATGGATAGCATGTGGACGGTACTCAGCTCTTTAGGGCATATGTCTGTTCCAGTGCTTTTAATTTTTCTCCAGCCGGATTTAGGAACCACAATTGTGTTTATGGTTTTGTGGTCAATTCTGGTATGGGCAGCAGGGTTGCGTATTCGGCATATTGTTACCTTCATGGTTGTTTTTCTGGTCTCTGCCCCACTGCTCTGGAGTGTTATGCAGCCTTACCAACGGGAACGCATTACAAACTTTTTAGGCGTTGGTACAGGCAATGCACAAACGGATCAAGAAGCTGCCGCAGAACTGCAAGGCTCACTTTATAACATTCGTCAAGCCGAAATTAGTATTGGGTCTGGGGGGTTACTGGGTAAAGGATACATGAACGGTACCCAAAGCCAATTGCGGTTTTTGCGTGTGCGTCATACAGATTTCATCTTCAGCGTTGTGGCGGAAGAGTTTGGTTTTGTTGGTGGCGTAAGCGTGATGCTTTTAATTGGTTTTGTCATTTTTCGTATTTTGCGCGGCGCACGGCTAGCAGCAGACCCACTTGGCAGCATGATCTGTTATGGTGTGGCAGGGATGATCTTCTTTCAAACAGTGGTTTCAATTGGCATGAACTTGGGGTTATTACCTGTCACGGGCTTAACTTTACCATTTATTAGTTCCGGCGGCACGTCGTTATTGGCAACCTTAGCAGGGATTGGTTTAGCACAAAGTGTCATTGTTCGTCGCCGCCGCTTTGAATAGGAGAATTCAATTGTGAAAACTGTAAGAACACGTTTCGCACCTAGCCCAACAGGCTCTTTGCACATTGGCAGCGCGCGTTCTGCTTTATTTAGTTGGTTGCTTGCTAAACATCATGGGGGGAAGTTCATCCTCCGTATTGAAGACACCGACCAAAAACGTTATGTTGAAAATGCTGTTGAAGAATTTATTGAAATGTTAGCATGGCTAGGCATTCATCATGACGAAGGACCGGATATTGGTGGGGAATTCGGTCCGTACTATCAGTCTCAGCGGCTGGAATTGTATCAAAAATGGGCAAAATGGCTGGTGGAAAACGATAAAGCCTATTATGCTTATGACACCCCAGAAGAGCTTGAACAAATCAACCAAGAACGCCGCGCCAAAAAGCTCCCCCCCGGCTATGATGGACGGCATCGCGATTTAACAGATGAGCAACGCGCTGCTTATGAAGCTGAGGGACGTACCCCCGTAATTCGTTTTAAAATGCGGCGTGAGGGAACAACTCAAGTCCATGATCTTGTTCAGGGTGATGTAGAGTTTCGCAACAACACATTACAAGATATTGTCTTGTTAAAATCCGATGGTTTCCCAACATATCATCTTGCCCATGTGATTGATGACCATTTTATGGAAATCACCCACGTCACTCGCTCTAATGAATGGTTGCCATCGTTACCCATTCATATCAATTTATGGAATGCCTTCGGTTGGGAAATCCCAGCTTATGCACATTTACCCGTTTTGCTTAACCCCAATGGCAAAGGTAAATTAAGCAAACGGCATGTGGGTACAAAAAATGAATCCGGTGAACAAATTCTGGTGTTAGTCAAAGAATATAAAGAAGCAGGCTATTTACCAGAAGCCCTTGTCAACTTTTTGACCAACATCGGGTGGAATTTCGGCGATGAGCGAGAGATTTTTACCGTACAAGAAGCTATTCAACGCTTTGATTTAAGCGGCGTTAACCCAGCCAATAGTGCATATCCAATTGAAAAATTGGACTGGATTAATGGTATCTACATCCGTGAGCATACTTCAATTGAACGATTAGCTGAACTCTTGCGTGAACCGTTACAAAAAGCAGGTCTTAAGGTCGATGATGAAGTCTTATTAAAGGTCACACCATTGGTACAAACCCGTATTACTAAACTCAATGATGTGGTTGAGTTGGCGGGTTTCTTCTTCCATGAAACCTTCATCCCACCCGCTAAAGAGGACATCATCCAAAAGAAAATGGATGCAGCAAGCACAATCAAATTGCTAGAAGCAACATTGCCCCGCCTAGAAGCCTTAGAAACGTGGACAACAGATGCCATGCTCCAAGATATGGATGCACTAGCCACTGAACTAGCTCTTAAACGCGGGCAAGTGTTTGGTGCGTTACGTGTCGCAGTGACCGGACAAAAAATCTCTACCCCCACATTTGAGACAATGGAAATACTTGGTAAAGATGAATCTCTCAAACGGATACGACTGGCGATCGATATTCTAAAGGGATAACACCCTTGACTCATATCTAGAACCTGTGTATGATGTTTGCCACATTGGGAGATAGTTTAATTGGCAAAACAGCAGGTTCTGGCCCTGTCGTTCTTGGTTCGAGTCCAGGTCTCCCAGCAAAAAAGCTACCGCAACGGTCGGTAGTTTTTTGTTTATACACATATATATAAAAATGGACTAATCTCACCTCGACAACCTGCTAAAATTCAGTAAACTTATGCTCCACAGAATAAAGGAGCGTCAATATGGGGCAAGACCCAATTAGTCGTAAAGCATTGACCCGTGCAGCAGTAGCTGGTGTTATCTTAGCTGGCATAGGCATTGTGTTATTTATTGGCATTTGGATATTATTAGATGACATTGATGCCCTGCCACGCTTATTTGTCGCATTATGTATTCCCCCCGGTGTGATTGCAATTATATTAGGGGTTTTCTTCCTAATTGTTCGTCCTAAGCCTCCTCAATCGTCGCAATAATCACCAGATCCGCCCATAAGAAAAATTGGTGATTGCTGGCGTTATACAATAAGCGCGTTCGTAATGGGAGGTGCAACCACATATAAGCAATTCGCCGCCGTTCCACACGGGATGTCTCTTGCATCAACTGTCGATACCAACTTGGTAAAACAGGTACAGCATCTTGAGCCGGTTGTTGAAATTGATGCGCCAAATATGCCAAAAACCACAATAAAAAACTTATCTCAAGACTAGGAACATGTATCGTTGTAATGGATTGAATGACCCATCCAATAGATATGACCAAAAGCCCCAACCAAAATAACAACGCCGGGAATGGATAATACACTGGCTCATGGTTGCCATACCGTTGAAATAAAATCAATATCGGGTCTTTATATATTCCAATTAAAACAAGAATATCCCGTATTAAAAAAATAGTACTTATGATCCCAAATGCAAAAAAGACAAAAAACATAAGGCAGGTTCTTGCAAACTATGTTAAAATGGCAATCTATCAACTAGCATAAGCCTGGATTGTATGATGTTATATCCAGACCTCATTAAATCAGGACAAGGACCTCGAATTGCCTTCCTGGAAAAAGCCGACCCAATGCAGATCGCCGAAACGCTTGTAGCGTTTGCTAATACTGAGGGCGGTGCAATTATCATTGGCTTAAAGGCAAACGGTGAACCAGCTAAGTCCTCTATTGATAGTATCCAACTTGAAAAAGCATTAAAAGCTGCAGAAGAATTTTGTAATCCAACAGTGGTAACAGGTAACTGGGAAGAGTTAAGTCTTTCACCCTCATCGTCATCATCACAAGAAACTAATCAAGAAGCAAAGCCAGCTTCTCGGAAAGTTTACGCACTCCGTATTCCACGCAGCATTGAACTCCATGCCTTAAGCGATGGGCGGGTACTAATTCGCAGCGGAACCAAAAATCGCCCATTAGGGGGACAAGAAATATTGCGGTTGGCAAGCACTAAAACAACCGGTGATTTTGAAGCTGAAGTTGTTCCTGGTGCAACCCGAGATCACTTCAGCAAAAAAATGATTGATGAATATCTTGAAAAACGCTCGGAACGTACCAAACGCCCGTTTGATGGTAACTTAGATGATCTGCTGCGTGAAATCGGCGCGATTGATAATGATGGTAACCCAACCGTCACCGGCATTTTGTTATTCAGCGAATATCCACAGCAGTGGATTCCACAATCAAGCGTTGTTTTTGCAAAATTTGTTGGTAAAACACCAAGAGGAGAAAGCGGGTTAGCTGGCTACTCTCGGCGGGAAGAATTAACAGGTCCCCTTGCAAGATTAATTGAAAGTGCTTGGAATCTGATCTGGAGTGAGATGGCAGTTAGTGCTGTTGTTAAAGGGTTAGAGCGTGAGGAAACATATGAATATCCGCAATTTGCTGTACGAGAAGCAATCGTCAACGCCATCAGTCATCGTGACTATCGGCTCAAAGGGCGACGTATTGAAATTAGGATGTATTCCGATCGCTTAGAAGTGATCTCACCTGGGGGGCTTCCAGGATTTATCACAGTTGAAAACATTAAAGATGAGCATTTTAGCCGAAATCCACGTATCGTTAATGGGTTATTTCAATGGGGGTATATTGAAGAATTAGGGCTTGGCATTGACCGAATGATCGAAGTCATGAAACAAGCAGGGCACAAACCCCCTAACTTTGATGCACGCCCCTATAGCTTCGCTGTCACACTATACAACGCACGAGAAAAACAAAGCCCACCAGATTGGGCACGTAGCACTAACCAACGCCAAGCTCTCGCGTTACAATATATCAAAGATCATGGGTCCATCACAAACCGTGAATATCGTCAAATTTGCCAGGGTGTTTCTGCGGAAACGTTACGTCTTGATCTTGTCGATATGGTAGAAAAAGGTATTCTGGTAAAAGTTGGCTCAAAAAAAGGGACACATTATATACTTAAGTAAGTTCAACTAATCAGCAAGGTTTTTTGCAGATGAACGCACTAATCGGCTTCATTCTTATTTTTGTGATAGCAATACACGGTACTCTAATTTTCTATACACTTTGGAAACAACTCCCCAATCGCTGGGCACTAACCACTGCGATTGGTTTATCAATGCTTACTGTTGCCTCATACTTCTTAGGGGATAGCCCGCGCCAGATTATTCTAATTGGGTTAATCATCACCACTGTTGCGGTAAGCGGTGCTATTGCCATCAACGAAATGAGTTCACCACGTAACTTGACAATATGGGGCGGATTCAGCACTTTATGGATCATTGCCGTAATGCTAGCCCTGTTAACCAATGATAATGCCACAATTGGAAAGCCAGATTGGCTACTTAATTTATTTCAAAATCGTGACCCTAGCGCATATGTCATGCTAGCTGGGGTAATCTTGGCTTGGCTTGGGTTAATAGGTGTTGGACTATATACATTTTACAAAGCGCATTTGCCAGAAATTGCCAACCGCAACCTCTATTGGGTTATTAACATGAACATCATGATGCTTGGAGCAATCATCACCGCCAGCGGGCGTGACATTTCCGGCAGTTTAGGCGGAATCATCATGGTCATTGCACTCATGGGGCTGGTTTATGCCAAAAGCACACACAGCATTTTTGATATTCGGTTGTCTATTCTCATTGCGCTACGTTATCTTGTTTTTTTAGCGGTCACAGCGGTATTAGTGTTTGGTGTGCTATACATCGCCATTCGTAATAACATCACAAATGATGCAGAGGGATTGATCTTCATTAGTTTGTTGAGCTTGGGAACAGTGTTAACTTTTATCCCAATTCGTCAATTAACTGACTTCATCTTCGATAGCATCGCTGCTCGCACCGATATCAATAGTGGGCATATTACCCGTGAATACAGCAAATTGATCTCAGAAGTCGTTGAATTAGAAGCCCTAATTCCATCTGTCATCGGCACATTAAACCGATTGCTGAAAGTAAAATCTACCGCACTTATTTTATTGAACAACACCTCAGACGAAGGCATTAGCCTGTTAGTTATGGCACCCGGTACAGAAATCGATCAAAAAAATGGGCATATATCTGTCAATAGCCCACTTTACTTTACCTTGGCAAAAGAACGCAAACCACTGACTCAATTTGATATTGAGTATGCAACACAATATAAAGACATTTCAATTACAGAGCGAAATTTTTTCCGTGAACTAAATATGAGTGCTTATGCTCCTATCACGCTAGATTATACCCTTATTGGTATTCTGGCGGTTGGGCAAAAACTCAATGATATGGCATTTTATCAACGTGACCTGGACTTATTAACGACCTTAGCACAACAAACCGGTATCGCACTACGTAACGCCCGGCTTGTTGAAGATTTACAACATCTCAATAAAAACATGCAATCACTTAACCGTAAGCAAAAACAAGCTAACGAACAGCTTAGCCAATTAGATGCTATTAAAACCGATTTCGTTACAATCGCCAGCCATGAACTCCGCACGCCACTCGCACAAATCCGTGGCTATACCGATATTATGGATGCAATGAATGAATCCGGTATGTTAGATCAAGATCAAACCGTCACACTCATTGGCAACCTAAGAAAAGCCACCGAACGAATGGAAGAGTTAATTGCGGCGATGTTGGATGTGAGTCAATTAGACGTTGATGCTATGGATTTACGCTTTACGCAATCATCCGTAGAAAGCGTGTTGAGAATGGCAATTGAACCACTGGCAGATGCAATCAAACAACGCAGACTTACCCTCTCTGCCAGAGGGTTGCGGGGCTTGCCGGCGATCCAAGCCGATCAGCAGCGGCTTGTCCAGGCGATGCGTAACGTGATTGTAAACGCCATTAAGTTCACACCAGACGGCGGTAAAATCGAAATTTCGGCATCTTTACAAGAATCACAACAAGAAGACAAGCCCGATCATATCTTAATTGAAATTAAAGATACGGGTGTTGGTATTGACCGCGCTAATTTAGAGATGATTTTCAAAAAATTCTTCCGCGCTTATGACCCGTCCTTGCATTCAACCGGTACTTATAAATTCTTAGGGGCTGGTCCAGGGTTAGGGTTGACCATTGCCAGAGGGGTTATTGAAGGGCACGGCGGTAAAATTTGGGCAGAAAGCCCTGGTCATAGTATGGAGAGCTTTCCAGGCAGTACCTTCTATATTCTACTGCCAGTCAGCACGCCGGAAGATGCTCGTCGTATTTTATCATTTGAAGGAACGGCATCCACTGATGCTATTTCCAATGATACTTTTATGAAGCGTCCTAGCGATAAACAACGCACACCGACCAAACCACTGGAACCGAAAGTAGAGGCTTAACGGGCATAAAGATATGCCCTGCCTAATTTACCTACTTGTGTAATTGCCCCCATGTGGCGCAAGCAATAAACCATCCGCTGCGCCACGGGTCGTTTTTGTTTTAAGCAACGAGCAAGCTGCGCTGCTGTGAATGTCGTTGGTAGTTCATCCGGCAACAGTTTTTTTAGGTCATCAACTGTCTCAAATAAAACGCTCTCTACCACATCTAGCAATCGGCGATCTTGTATACTCCATCCCCCCCGTCGCCAACTTCCCTTGCCATCGTTTATTCGTATTTCTTCGTCACGGATCATCAACACCTGCAAAGAAAAGTTTGGATGTCCCATCAAATGATGGAGATAAACTAACTCATTAAAAACATGTGTGACATGCCCACGTTTAGGAGAACGGCGACGTGAATCCTGCTTAATGATCCAACGCTCTAACGCGATTGGATAAATCAAACGTACCGAATGCGCTTGTATAAGTTGATTCAATTTGCGTTTTAATGCAGAAAAATTTTGGGTTTGAATTTCAATGATTTGCTCTCCCCGCAACATATCCACAACAAACCCATCCACTTCCACCTCAAAACGATCACCAGGCTGTGCTAAATAGTCTTTAAGTGCAATATGCAAAGACTTCTCCGCATAACGATTAATCCCGCTAGTTTCTGGGTCTATCATATACCCTCTGGAACAATATCTATGCCTGCAAGGGTATAAACGAGCCGTCTGAAACGCACGGGATCACCACTTGTCACATAGCGATGCTGATTACATGGCTGCATATCTGCTGGCAAAATCCGCGCTACCTGCCGCGCCACAGCCTCACCAGGATCAACAATCATCGCTTTCTTTCCAATAATCGCTTGTATTTCCGTCTGTAAAAACGGGAAATGTGTACAAGCCATCACAATTTGATCAGCGTTCGCATCTAACAAAGGGGTAAGATATTCTTGGATAATCGCTTGTCCTTGCGGGGTATGTTGTATGCTCTGCTCAACGATTTCCACCAATTTCGGTGCAATCACTGTGAGAACGGTCGTATTGGCTGCAAAGCGTTCTAATACGCTTTTGTACAGCGTACCTTGTGCTGTTGCTTGTGTTGTTAGCACCCCAATCACACCTGTTTTAGTGGCTTCAACAGCAGGCTTAACAGCGGGTTCCATACCTACAAATGGGAAATCAGGGTAGCGTTCCCGTAAATGCCATAAGCTCGCAGAACTTGCCGCATGGCACGCCACAACGATCACCCGCGCACCCTGCGCCATCAAATAATCCGCTATGTTCTCAACAAATTGATCAATTTCGCGTGGGGCGCGCGGACCATACGGCACATGTGCCTGATCTGCATAGTAGAGGGTTGCATACTGCGGTAAAATATGGTGAATCTGACGGAGGACAGAAAGCCCACCTACGCCAGAATCCAAAACACCGATGCTATCACACTGCCTCATGACGCTTTGCAGCTGCTATAACAAATGCACGGAATAAGTTCAGCATCGAATCACTATCATCCACTAAATCCTCTGGATGCCATTGGACAGTCAAAGCAAAGGGATGCTCAGGGATTTCCACCGCTTCAATAATACCATCGGGGGAGTAAGCTGTTGGGCGCAGCCCCGGCGCAAGCTGCCCAATCGCCTGATGATGAATGCTGTTCACCAACGGTTGTGTATGATGCAAAATACCAGCCAAACAGCTATTTGCATCTACCATGACGCTATGCGCGAGTAAATTACGTGGTGTGCTAGAATCAGACTCATGCACTAAAGACGGTGTCACTTCAGAAGCGATATCTTGTATCAACGTGCCACCTAACGCAACGTTAAATACCTGATGCCCCCGGCAAATCCCCATAATCGGCAGCTTTTCATCCACTGCCCAGCGTGCCACAGTTATCTCGGTTTGATCACGCTGAGGGTCAATTGAATTAGTTGTTGGATGCAACTCCGCACCATAATATGATGGATCAATATCTCCACCACCCGGAAGCAATACACCGTCCACCCGCTCATATAAAAGGCGGAGTGTTTCTGATGATAGATTGCATGGAATCACAATAGGAATTCCACCCGCTTTCTCTAATGCTGTAATGTTTTTTGCATAAACGCGGAGGAATTCCTTACCATACTGATCTGATGAAACTGCGGCAGTAATGCCAATCAGTGGCTTATACAAGGCTTAATCCCGACGTTCCTTCAAACGGGCGGCTTTACCACGGCGATCCCGCAGGTAGTAAAGCTGAGCACGGCGGACTTTAGCTCTACGCAGTATTTCAATCTTTTCAATACGTGGGCTTTTGAGCAGGAAAGTACGCTCCACGCCAATACCATGGCTAGCCACACGCCGCACAGTGAAATTAGCTTCATTTCCACCACGACGCAAGCGAATGACTACACCTTGAAAAACCTGAATACGTTCACGATTACCTTCAACAATACGAAGATGAACTTTGACGGTATCCCCTGGAGCAAGCTCAGGGAAACCACGATCTTCTGCAACAAGGGATTGCATTAATTCGTTCACGGTTGACTATCCTTCCAAAAAAATACGCGCAGAGGCACCCCTTTGGTGCATAATCGCGTACACTAACTTCTTCAAATTGCGAACTGACATTATAGCAATCCAGACACCCAGCGACAAGGGCGCA
>RFHA01000187.1 GCA_003696565.1 Chloroflexota bacterium | reverse complement strand
GTCAGATACAATCAACAAGTGTCCGGTTGAAGATACCGGTAAAAATTCTGTAAATCCTTGAACAATTCCCTGAATAATTACTTTTAGCCATTCTTCCATAGTGTCCCCTAAAAATCAGCATAATGAGTAAAAATTATTGTAAGAGCATGTCATTCAATAGAACAGTATTACCATAGCTGTTCTGAAAACCACAACCCTAATAATACGCCCAAAACACATAACCCATTAGTTAAAATGATGTTACCAATGCCATTTACCCATTCACCTTGATGGATTAACCCAACACTTTCATTCGCATAAGTCGAAAAAGTTGTGTATGCTCCCAAGAATCCCGTCCCTACTAACAAGCGCGTTGTTTCTGCCCATCGTCCTTCCTTCACAACCCAAGCACCAACTAATGCCAACAAAAAAGACCCTGTTACATTGACAAAAAGCGTCCCATAAGGCAAATTCATCCAACCAAACCATTTTTCGACACGTACAGCAAACCAAGCTGTTAAAATATACCGAGCATTTGCGCCTAAAAAGCCACCAAAACCGACTAAAAAAATTTCACGAATAGGTGGTAACATTTCAATCTCCTTATAGAACGAAAATTACTCGGTTAGTTTTAATCCCAATTAGCAAAAGTGACAAGGGAGTAAGGTTTTTATGAATAAGCAACCAGTTGCTCTTATCACCGGTGTTTCTAGCGGCGTAGGATATGCCACCACGCTTAAATTTCTTTCAGAAAACATCTATGTCGCTGGTACGGCGCGTCGTGCGGAACGTTTAGAGCAACTACAACAACATAACAAGAATTTTTTACCGATCATAGCCGATGTGCGTGATACCAGTGCTATGCAAGCCGCTGTTGATCAAACAATTGAACAATTTGGACGGCTTGATCTATTAATTGCTAACGCCGGATTAGGGCATCGTGGCAGTATCATCGAATCAAACTGGCAAGACATTAAAACATTACTAGATACAAATATTGATGGTGTATTGCATAGTGTACGAGCGGCTGTTCCAAGAATGCAGGATGGCGGACAGGTTATTTTAATTTCGTCTATTGCCGCCCGGATGATTACCCCCTATGCAGGGTTTTATGCTGCAAGTAAAGCGTTTATCAGCAGCTTGGGACGTGCCCTTCGCTTAGAGCTTGAATCACGCCATATTGCTGTAACAGATGTACTATTGGGGCGCGTACAAACAGAATTTAACGAAAAACGCCTCGGTCAACCTGGACGTGGTGGCAGTTTTCCACCAGCAATGCCTGTAGAAAACGCAGCGAATGCTATTTTTCGGGCATATCAAAAACGCCCCAAACAAGTTGTGGTGCGGTGGGTTGATCGGCTGATGTTGTGGGGTAACATTATTATACCCGAATGGATTGGACGTAAAGCGATGAAACAATATAAAGGGTAATAGCATGGCAAAAAAACTAAATTCTATGAGAATATTAGAACAACATAAAATTCCTTATGAGGTCTTTGAATATCCAGATAGCATTAAAGATGCAGAGGAAGTGGCAGAAGTCCTTGGCGTTCCTTATTTCACCGTGTTCAAAACACTTGTGGTGCAAGCAGTAGATCGTCCAGACATCAAAAACCCGTATTTAGCAATCATTCCATCAGAAAAACAATTAGATTTAAAGAAAATGGCAGCAACAGCCGGCGTCAAAAAAGTCCGCATGGCAAGCCAAAAGGATGCGGAACGCTTGACGGGTTTACAGGTTGGAGGAATTAGCGCGTTAGCTTTACTTCAAAAACAATGGGATGTTTATTTAGATCAGAGCGCAACACAACTTCAACAAATTATTATCAGTGCTGGTCAGCGTGGCACGCAATTACGTGTGCCTGTTATTCCGTTATTGCGTGTAATTCGAGCAAAAATTGCAGACATCAGCACAGAATAACGAGATAGATGCTGCACAATATTTCTCATTGTTAAGTCTGTGCAGCATCATTTTAACTCACACTAACGAGAAAGCTCCCAAGCCATCTCATAATAGTTTTCTGAAATTTCACGAGTTTTTGCAATAACATCTTCCAACGGATGCGTTACAATTTCGCGCCCATCTAACCCAACCATCATGCCCGTTTCACCAGCGAGAAGGCGTTCTACAGCACTACGCCCCATACGAGTTGCCAACAAACGGTCAAACGCTGTGGGGCTGCCACCACGTTGAATATGCCCGAGAATTGTCAGGCGTATCTCAAAACCAGTATGACGTTCGTTTAAGAATGAGACTAGTTCAGTGGTACGATAAGACGCACCCTCTGCAATAACAGCAATCGCATGTGATTTACCACGCACATAAGCATCTTCCATCTGCTTAGCGACTTCTTCCATGGATATTTCTTTTTCCGGTGTGATAATCACCTCCGCACCACCAAGAATCCCCCCCATCAATGCCAAATAACCTGAGTTACGTCCCATCACTTCAATAACAAAAGCCCGATTATGTGATGTCGCGGTATCCCGTAGACGATCCAACGCATCTAAAATCGTATTGAGTGCAGTATCTACACCAATGCTCATATTTGTGCCCCAAATATCGTTATCAATGCTAGCAGGCACGCCAATAACTGGGACACCCAACTTTTTAAGTGCTAGTGCGCCGCGTAAACTGCCATCGCCGCCGATAACAATAACACCTTCAATACCTTTTTCATTAATGCGTCGTAAGGCTTTCATTTGCCCTTGAGCCGTTTTGAATTCTTCGTTGCGGGCAGTTTGTAGGATAGTCCCACCACGTTGCAAAATACCACTAACTTCGCGGCTGGTCATCAAGCTCATGTCCCCATTGAGCAGACCGGCATACGCCTGACGAATACCGTAGACTTCTACCTTGCGCTCTAAGGCAGTGCGAACCACAGCACGAATAGCAGCATTCATTCCTGGAGCATCTCCCCCACTTGTCATTACAGCGATTCGCTTCATGCTGCATCAACTCCATTTCGTTAATTTAGTCAAAATCATAACGCACTACTATAGCAGGAAACGTTTAAGGTGGCATTATGAAATTAAAGGTTATACCACACAATATTCTCTTTTGAACCAACCACATCAATAAGTTTGTTTAATAACTCCTCACAGAGTTTGGTTGTCTTATTAGGAAATGCCAAACGATAAGAGTGATCTTTCCCTTCAACAATAATACTGAACGAATCTGGTCCCGGATAAGATACCAATAACCCGTGTATTCGGCGTAAGCGGAGGCGGTCTCGGTTATCATTACCCGAACGAAACAGATGAATTTCAATATGAACGGGTTTTAGATTGGAATCGTGTCTATCCTGTTCAAACGGCGCATCCGGTATGATATGCGGTTCAGTAGGAGTATCATGAGGTGTAACAATACTATTTTCATCATACGGTTCATCTAGCCAAACAGAATCATCATTTTTCATAGCAGGGGGGGTATCCACCGGTAAAGCAGCAAACCTATCAGCATCGTCTGGTGGTGGAAGCATCTCATCATCCTGGTTCATCCATGGAGGCACTATATCATTTTCTAATGTAAAATCATCATCAATTGGCTCAACAATCTCAAATCGCTGTGTGACACGTTGTGCAATAATTTGTGGTTCTCCACGGGATGTGTCAAACTTACCAAAAATTTGTACAATCTCCCCTTCTTCAAATGCGCTTATCTCTCCGCGCTCAATCATCCCAACCACTTTGCTCCATGCTGTAGGAAAAAGCACGACTTGAATCGTAGCAGCGGATTCATGCCAGTCTTCAATTTGAGAAATTACCATAGGCTCGTTGTTTTTTGTATTCACAAGGTGCGTTGTGACAATCTCGCCAGCGATTGATACTTCACGATCTTTATATTTTTCTGGGTTATTTTTCATCTGTTGTATTATCACGGTATTGATGCTACGCAATTGTTCCCGATATTTATCTACTGGGCGACCAGAAACATAAAGACCAAGTAACTCTTTTTCCCACTCAAGCATTTGGCGACTATCCACTTCTAGCGTTTCTTGAAGCAAATCATCTAACGTGTCATCCTGCAGCCCATACCCGTTGCCGTTTCCAAAAATGCTCATCTGCCCAATGGCTTTATCTTTAAAGTAGGTGGTGCTATATGAGATGATACGGTCTAATGCCTTCAGCAACTGTGCCCGTGAGCCAAAGCGTTGCATAGCACCAACTTTAATGAGACTTTCTAGTGTTCGCTTTCCAACAAGACGCAAGTCAATACGACGACAAAAATCTGCTAAGTCCTTAAATTCTCCGCCAGCTTTCCGTGTATTGATAATGGGTTGTAAGGCAGTTTCGCCAGCATTTTTTATAGCTGCTAACCCAAACCGTATACTTCGTTGGTTGGTAACAGGGTCATGGTCAATATGAAAGTCAAGTTCACTATAATTGACATCTGGAGGCAGGATAGGAATATGCAATCGACGGCATTCTTCCAAAAATTGTGCAACTTTAGCTGAGTCTTGATGATGTATTGTCAGCAAAGCGGTCATATATTCTTCTGGATAATGACACTTGAGGAATGCCGTCTGTACTGTGATAACAGCATAGTCTGAAGCATGACTTTTGTTGAATCCATAATTAGCGAAAAACTCAATCTCATCAAAGATTTTTTCCGCTACATCTGCAGGGATGCCATTTTTCGGTCCACGCTCCATAAAAATAGCTTTATGTTTTTGAAGTTCTTCAGCCTTCTTTTTAGAGACAGCCCGTCGCATCAAATCAGCTTCACCAAGTTCATAGCCAAATAGCGCACTGGCGATCTGCATAATTTGTTCTTGGTAAACAATGATGGCATATGTCTCTTTAAGGATAGGGATCAATTTTTCATGATGATAAATAACATCTTCTTCCCCATGCAGGCGACGATTATACTGCGGGATAAACTCCATTGGACCAGGACGATATAATGACACCGCCGCCACGATATTTTCAAATTGCTTAGGACGCATTTCACGCAGCATCTGCTGCATCCCAGAGCTTTCAATCTGAAAAACACCAACCGTCTCGCCACGCCCAATCATCTCAAAAGTTTCATCCAATTGTTTAATTTGTTCTGACGTTAGGCGTGGGTCATCATGACGATACGGAATATTGTCCATACTGTATTGCACACCGTGGTGTTGTTCAATCAGTTCACAAGCCTTACGTAAAATCGTCAGTGTGGAAAGTCCTAAAAAGTCTACTTTAAGCAACCCAATCGACTCAGCGGTTTCCATTGGAAACTGTGTAACTGCTTTCAGTGCGCCATTACTTGGGTCTTTTCCATCTAAGCGATGTAGGGGGAGATATTCCACTAAGGGTTTATCCGCAATGATAACACCAGCCGCGTGGGTACTGGAATGTCGTACAATCCCCTGTAACTCTTTAGCAGTATCAATAACTTCCCGAATTTTAGGGTCGGATTCATAAATTTTCTTAAGATCAGGAATAGTCTCTACATATTCCATCAAAGGCTTTGGACGTGATTCTTGTGGAATTAACCCAGCGACACGATTGACATCTGGCAAAGGAACATCCAAAACTCGCCCAACGTCCCGGACACTCGCTTTAGGTCCTAATGTTCCAAAGGTAATAATCGCAGCAACTTTATCCTCTCCGTATTTCATTGCAGCATAAGCGATCATCTCACCTCGACGATCATCTGGATAATCCAGATCAATATCCGGCATACTGACACGCCCAGGGTTTAAAAACCGTTCAAATAGCAATTGATTTTGTATCGGATCGATATTCGTAATCCCCAGAGCATATGCTGCTAAACTTCCAGCCCCAGACCCACGCACATTCCACCAAATATCAGCATGGCGGGCAAATTCACATAAATCCCACACAATGAGAAAGTAGGTATCGAACCCCATATCGTGAATAATACCCAGTTCACGGTTCAATCGGTTAAGAAGTATGGGGTCATCATGCCAGTTTTCACCAAATCGCCAGCTCATTCCCAGCTCGCACAGATAACGTAGATACGTCGCGGCATCATAACCTGCTGGCACAGGGAAAACAGGCAAGTGATATTCTTTATCCCGCAATGACAAAAACTCAACCATTTCTGCGATTTTGATTGAGTTATGAATTGCTTCAGGCACTTCCTGAAAATTCTGCCACATTTCATCATAGGAATATAAGTAATAACTGTTATCCGAAAAACTCAAACGACCTTTATCAGATTTAGATTTTCCAGTTTGGATACAAAGCTGTATGTCATGGATATAATAATCTTCTTTATCCACATAGTGTAAATCAGTAGTAGCTAATAACCCTACATTCGTGTGGTTCGTCTGGCGATAATCAATCAACCATCGATTGAGATATTGCTGGAGGTCAATATCATGTTCTTGTAATTCCAAGTAAAAATGATCTTGTCCAAAAACATCCAGAAATTTCCCAATCCACTCATGGGCTTCTTTATCACGCCCTTCCTGAACTAAGCGAGGAATTCGTGCAGCCAAACAGCCTGATGTCGCAATAAGCCCATCAGAATGTGCAGCAAGAAAATCGAAATCAATACGTGGGCGATAATAATACCCACGCAGTTGCGCTGCTGTGCTAATTTTGAGTAAGTTTTTATAGCCTGTCATATTTTTGGCAAGCAGCAGCAAATGAAATGGTGTTCGGTCTAACTCAGAATCACGATCTTCCATACCACGCGGGGCAAGATACGCCTCTAAACCAATGATCGGTTTAATCTGAGCCTTAGTACAAGCATCGAAAAAATCCATTGTGCCGAACATTGTGCCATGATCTGTAATTGCCAGAGCAAGCATACCTAGTTCTTTAGCACGAGCAACTAATTTTTTAATCCGGCTTAATCCATCCAACAGAGAAAATTCTGTATGGACATGTAAGTGAACAAATTGGTTTTTATCTGACATGGGTTGTTAATTTACCTATAAGGAGTTCTTGATCAAGTATATCAAAAAATGCGCCCACAGAGAGCGCATTTTTTTATTTCTAATAATTAACTTTTGGGGGCTTCGGTTGAATTTAAGCGAAACTTTCGCCGCTTGAATACGCAGAAATAAACATTGCTCCATTGACGACTATTGCCATCAAAGAGGACATCCCCCTTTTTACCAACAGCCGCAACAGGCTCCATATGAACTAATTCCCAGCCATCCTCACCCAATTGATTTAATTGAGGCATCATCGCCTCTGGTGTAAAGCGAGGCGGTTTTTTAAGATGAGGCATTGTTTCTTTCAGAAAAGCCTTAACGTCTTTACTGCTAGCATTAGCCTCTATAAATGTTGGAAGATACTCCCATTGATCCATATTGAAATCCTTTTAGAGATGCACAGGCTCATGATAAACACCAAATACCTGGCGCATAACATCCGTTATCTCTCCTAGTGTAGCATAAGCCTTGGCAGCATCAATCAAAAATGGCATCACATTTTTATTTGTTTCACATGCCTCTCGTAATGCATTTAGGGCTGTTTGCACTTTTTCTGCATCACGTGTACGCCGAACTTCGTTCAAGCGAGCCACCTGGCGATCATAACCTGCTGGGTCCATCTCAAGAATAGGTACTTGATAACCAGCATTATCTGTATACTTATTAACGCCAACCATCACACGTTCACCTGAATCGAAATCTATCTTATGTTGATAACTAGAATCAGCAATTTCCTGCTGAAAGAAACCAGCCTCAATTGCTGGCAGTACCCCACCCAAAGCCTCTATTTTGTGGAAATAATCATAAACAGCCGCTTCAATTTGATTGGTAAGCGTTTCTACAAAATAACTTCCACCAAGTGGATCAATTGTGTTGGTTACACCCGTTTCTTCTGCAATGATTTGCTGTGTGCGTAGTGCAATCGTTACGGCATGTTCGCTTGGCAATGCGAGTGCTTCATCCAAACTATTTGTATGTAGAGATTGTGTTCCGCCTAAAACAGCTGCTAATGCTTGGATTGCCACACGAACAATATTAATTTCCGGTTGTTGTGCCGTCAGGCTGACACCCGCAGTTTGCGTGTGGAAACGCATTAGCCATGAGCGTGGGTTCTTTGCGCCGAATGTTTCACGCATTTCTCGTGCCCAAATACGACGCGCTGCCCGCATTTTAGCAATCTCTTCAAAGAAATCATTATGACAATTGAAAAAGAAACTAATCCGTGGCGCAAACTCATCAATATCTAAACCACGTGCTAATGCCCAACGCACATATTCTAAGCCGTCTGCCAGTGTAAACGCCAATTCTTGAATGGCTGTACTGCCTGCTTCTCGGATATGATACCCACTAACGCTAATGCTATTCCACAAAGGCATATGCTTACTAGCGAATTCAACAGTATCCGTAACGAGACGCATCGAAGGTTCCGGGGGGAAAATAAATTCTTTTTGTGCGATATATTCTTTTAATATATCGTTCTGCAGTGTGCCACGCAGTTTATCCATTGAAACGCCTTGTTTCTCTGCTGTGGCAATATAAAACGCCCAAATCATCGGTGCGGGGCTATTAATCGTCATACTTGTAGAAACTTGATCCAACGCGATGCCATCAAATAAAATTTCCATATCTTTAAGTGAACTAATTGCCACGCCACACTTACCAAATTCACCTAATGCTTCCGGCGCGTCTGTGTCATATCCCATCAACGTTGGTAAGTCAAACGCAACAGATAAGCCCATATTGCCCTGACTAATAAGATATTTAAAACGTTGATTAGTTTCTTCTGCTGTACCAAACCCCGCAAACATACGCATGGTCCATATCTTACCACGATACCCTGTGGCATGAATCCCCCGTGTATATGGATATTCACCAGGGTTACCAAGATCACGATTGTAGTCTAAATCAGCAATATCTAACGGGGTGTACAAACGTTCAATTGGAAAATTTGACTCTGTTACAAATCGATGCTTGAGTTCCGGCATTTTATCCAATGTTTTCTTCAATGTGGTCTTTGTCCATTTAT
>RFHA01000186.1 GCA_003696565.1 Chloroflexota bacterium | reverse complement strand
TCTGGCATTCGTTTCCATATTCAACTGCCGGATGGAAGCGCGATCATCTTGGATAGCGATTCATGGGAACCGGCATCATAGGCTGGTAAATAGTTTGGGGTTAATCAGGGGCAATATCAACCGCCCCTGATTATTATTGAGGCATGTTTATTTGGTGGCTGCACCGGATGTGCGGTACTCCCCTGAGCTGTGGACATATACGTAGTTGATGGGGTTGTCGTCTTCATCACGGATAGGGGTATCTAAAAACCACTGGTAGATAAAACGCGCGTCGCTGATACTCAGGTTGACACACCCGCGACTTTGGCGATACCCAAAATTATCGTGCCAATAAGTGCCATGTAGGCTGATGCTTTCATCAAAATACATCACCCATGGGACGCTTTGTAAATCCCAGCCATTGGGCGCGCCTGTTGCCCCAGACATACGATCAACCTCAAGCCGTGCCCATACCTCATAAATGCCTTCGTTGGTATCCCAGCCGGGCACGCCGGAAGCGATCAAGGTGGCATAAACAGGCACATCACCATCATATGCGACGAGAGTTTGTTCATAGAGATCAACAGCCACCCAACGCCCTTCAACGCCTTCGGGACGGTCAATTTTGAATACTTTGGCAACCATCCGTTGCTCAATCCATTGATCTGGTCCAACCAGATACCACCGCCAACCGTTTTCATCATAGGCTTCTGCAAAGATGTTGATGAGGTCATAGCGGAAAAGCAACCGCCCGTTTTGGATGTCTTGCGGTCCGCCTGGATAAGCAGATGTATAAAGTGTTCCCAACACCCAAGCGAATTGGTTTTCTAAACCATCTAAAATCCGTACTCCGTTAAAGTAGGATGCTTCGTTATATTCTACGACATCACGGGTCAGCCACTCACCGGTTTCGATTTGTACCCAACCGTCAACACTGGTATTAATAACGCGGACAAAGTTAAAACCAGGGTTCATGTGACGGGTGATGTTTCCACCAGGGGAATCATAGACAGGGGGCTGGGTGTTTTGCACACGCCAGAAGCTATAAGTCCCCAACGTTTGTAAGTCCTCTTGAATTTCAATCACGCGGGGTTCTGGAAAATCTTCCATTAGAGCTAAACATTCGTCGTTGATGGGTTCACCAGGGACGACATCAGCACATACATCAACATCAAAAAATGCTTGGGTAGGCAAACCCCACAAGGCAAAGAATATTGGGATTAAGCAGAACCAAAGTCTTCTCATCGTTTTTACCTCAAACCTGTTTTTCGCTGGAATATTACCACAGCATGAGGATAAATTGGAGTTCGCTTGCCCTACGATGAGACGACGCTTTGGAAGATACCAACATAGTGGCGGCGGCGGATCAAAAAATTTTTGTGGTGGTATTTTGGGGGAACAGCTAGGGCTGAATTGTCACTCAGATTGTTGGCGAAGCGGGGGTTATCCCCTGATGCTATAATAAGAACTTGTGTGTATTAAATAAATTTAGGCGGTGAAGAATGCGATTTGACCATGCCATTTTTGCGATAAACAATTTAGACAAAGCTGTTCAAAACTTTCGACAAGCTGGCTTTACTGTGATTGCCGGTGGGGAACATGCGAGTGGTACTACTCATAACGCGCTGGTGTGCTTGGCAGATGGCACTTATTTAGAATTATTGGCTCCAACTGGTAAATCTCCTAAAGACATGGACGCATCCGATTTTTCTGGATTATTGCGAGAACAAGAAGGGTTCATGGGTTTTGCGCTGCGAACACATGATTTAGACGGTGTCGCAAAGCGATTACAACAACAAGGCGTTAACGCATCTAACCCGAAACCTGGCAGCCGGATTCGGGAAGATGGTGTACAAATCGAATGGCGTACAGTCATAGTTGGGGATAGCCTATCTCCGTTTATGATTCAGGATGTGACGGATAAAAAGCTACGTGTGCCAGAAGACCAAGCTGTGATTACGCACGAAAATGGGGCACGTGGTATTCATAGCATCACAATGATGTGCCAGAATATAGATGAATGTGTTCTGTTTTTCCGCATTTTATTGAATCAAGAGCCGGTTAAGCGGTTAGACAGCACGATGTTTGTGTTAGAAGATGATATCGAAGTGCATCTTGTTACACCGGATGCATATCAAGGTGATAAGGCACTGATGGCGCATATTAATGCTTATGGTGATGTACCCTTTACAATGACCTTACGACTGAGAAATGGATATATG
>RFHA01000185.1 GCA_003696565.1 Chloroflexota bacterium | reverse complement strand
GTTGTTGGTGACAAAACACACGATCCCATCTCGCTCTCCCAGGCGGTCAATTGCCCAACGGAAGAAGCGCACATACATATCATAAAGCGCGTTTTTGTTGGTGGCTGTGCTGTCTTTGACGTATGTATCGCGGATGCGTTTATCCACTTCTTTATATGCGCGGTTTTTGTTGTTGTCGTTCTCATTGAGTTGCCCGGCGTTGTAGGGCGGGTTGCCGATGACGACGGTGATGGGGCTGTTTTGTTGGCGTTGCACGCGCTTGGTGTTTTCCTCTGTAAACATATTAAGCTGCCCTGCTCCGGCGTGGAGGTCAAGGGTATCCACATAGCACATGCCCTCAAAGGGGAGATACTGCTTAAATATCTCAAAATAAGCGAGTTCCGCGTTCAGGCTGGCGATGTAATAGGGCATGAGCATGACTTCATTGGCAAAAAGCTGTTCCTGATAAAACTGCGGCATGTAACGCGGGTTGGTGCGTTTAATGAGGTTGACGATAAAGCTGCCGGTGCCGGTGGCGGGGTCTAGCACGGTCACGCCTTCTTGACCGAGTTCAAGCCCAAACTCATCGGCAAGGACTTCTTCCACGCTGGCACACATAAAATCGACAATGGGCTGTGGGGTATAAACGATGCCATGCGTATCTGCGGTTTTGACGCTGTATCCCTGGAAGAAGCGTTCATAAACGGTGTTCATAAAGTAGAGTTTGTCGTCCTGCGCGGCAAGGGAGTCGGCGGCTTCTTCGATGGCGGTATAAAAGCGTTCTAGCCTGCCCAGAAATTCCTTGCGATTAAACGTCTGGCTGGTCAATGCGCCGATGACCTGCTCCACTTGCTTGGCGATGACGTTGCGCTGGACGAATTCCTCGGTAAAAATCTTGCGGATGAGGCGTTCGGTCAGCATATGCTGGATGAGCATTTCATCCACGGCGGCTTGGCTGATATTGGGGTTAAGAGATTGCTGGCAGCGTTCAAAAAAGACTTGAAAGGCAGCCTGGAAAGTCTTGTTGGTTTGATGTGCCTCATCAATGCGGGCTTTTAAGCCATTGGCAATATCTGGGATTTCGGCTTGGAAATAAGTGACAGCCTCGTTAAAGCGTGTAAAGGGCGGGATTTCATAGTTGATGAAGGCATCCAATAATTTGGTGAAGGCGGCGCGGTCTTTGATATCTGCCCGGAGTACCTCCACATCATCTTGGAACAAGATAGCGGTTTGCGTATCTTCAAACAGCAGGTTATCAAAGCGATAGCCTTTCTCACGCTTGAGTTGGATTTCTTTATCGAGGTCGTCCCTGGAGTCTTTTGCCTCCCAGCGGGCATGAGGTAACCGCCACTCATCACGCAGCACGCCGTCATAATAGATGGTACGCCCGCCAACTTTTTGGGCATCTTCCTCAACGAGAGTCCAGTTTTTTTGCTTGGCAAGCTCACTTAAAAGCGTGGCAAAGGCGCGGCGTGTGCTGCCTTCTTTATAAACGCCTTGTTGATTCTTTAGGGTTTTGATTGTTTGATAGTATGTGTCAAGTGCTTTATCGATCATCGTCTTTTATCCTTAGTACAAGGTTATACTATAACACATTGGCGGGGGGGTATACAATCAATTGGCGGGGGATTGATTTACAGCAAACTTTAAAGGCGAAAAACGCGCTACAATATGAGAGAGTAATAGACAGTAGGGAGAAAATTAAATGAGGCGAGTGATCCTTCTGTTGGGTTTGTTGTTCGGTGTTGTCACGGTAAATATGGCGCAGCTCAGTGTACGGGAGATCGCGCAGCGTGTGGTGCTGATTGGTATTATTGAAAATGGGGAATTTGTGGGGAACGGCTCCGGCACAATTGTCACCCCAACCGGTTTGATCTATACCAATCGGCATGTGGTGGAAGAAGCGCAAGACTTAGCGATCTTCATGCTGGAAGATATTCAAGAGCTACCCGTATTGCGTTATTATGCCTCCCCTGTGGCGGTGTATGAGGATATTGATTTTGCAATTATCCAAATCGACCGAGACGAAAACGGCAGACCACTTGACCAGAACACGTTAAATTTACCGTTTTTGCCGCCATCAGATACGCCGGTGGATATTGGCGATGAGGTGACGATCTATGGCTATCCATCTATTGGAGATGGCTATATGGTGGTGACATCCGGGCGGATTGTGACCATTCAAAACGGGTGGATTAACGGGGAACGGATGCCGGTGTGGTATCGTACCGATAGCGAGTTTTCCGGTGGGAACAGCGGCGGGCTGGTGGTCAATGAAAATGGTGAATTTGTGGGGCTGCCGACTTGGGTGGTGAGTGAAGACCGGACTGCCGGTAAGCTAGGTGGTATTTTGCCTATGCTGACAGTCAATGCCGTCATTGCCGGAGAAAACACCACCACAAACAACGCCCCGCCATCTAACCAGCAGGATGTGGTGTTTTTGTTACAAAATCATTCGGATCAAGTGATTTGCTATGTGTTTATTTCGCCGACAACATCTAATGAATGGGGACCAGATCAGCTAGGGCAGGAGGAGGTGATTACGCAAGACGGCTCCCGAGCGTGGCAGGTGATCCCAGGGTTTTATGATGTGCTGTTGCAGGATTGTGATAGGAACACATTAGATGACATCCGCAACATTGATATGACGACAGATGGTTATACTTTAACGTATACTGGCACAGGCGAATCGGTGCGGGAGTTGGAAGATAACCCTGTCAGTGTGCCAACCGGCGCGGTGAGGTTAACGAATTTGCCGGATACACGGGCGCAAGTCACGTGTGAAGATGGCACGCAATTTGATAACGGCTTTGAGTTTGTGATTGGGCAATTGGAACTGGGGCGGACGTATGTCTTTACGGCGATCGGCATCAATGGGTTTGATCCGGTGCTGGCAGTGATTAACAATGACACAGGGGAAGGGCTATGCGTTGGGGATACGCCTGATGCGGCTTACTTCCGTGCGAATTTGCCCACGACTGGCGAAGTTCCGCCCAACACATTGAGTGCGCAAGCGGTCTATTCACAAAACACCGGGCAGCCGCCAAGCAGTTTATCTGTTGTGGTGGGGAGTCCATTTACACAAACAGGGGAGTTTTTGCTGATTGTTGAGGGACAGTCTGTTTCTAGTAATGATGGTGATGGGGATATTATCTCAATACGGCTGACACCGGGGATGATTGCCTCTGGTGTTCCGCTCACGGTCTATATGATGTCTACCCAAACACAATTGGACTCGTATATGTTTTTAATGGCACCGGATACAGGTGAACCATTTGTTACACCGGATGGTGAAACGGTCATCTGTGATGACGCGGGTGGGACAGTTTGCTGGGGGCAAAGCGAAAACCTTGCACCGTATTCTGTGTCTATCTCTGGTGGGTTGCGCTTGAATGGTGGGAACTTGGATACGATGTTGCAAATTCCATTAGCGGGGTTAAGTGTGGCGGATGCTACGGCACCACGTTATTTCAACTTTTCGCTCACCAGTTATCAGCAGCAAACACAAGGTGATTATGTCATCGTGGTCCATGCTGGAACACAATAATGATAAGGGGGGCTTTGCCCCCCAACAAACTCTAACGTTATTTAATATCGACATTTAGCACAACGAGGTTACCAGCGTTATCACCGGCAGCCAGGAGATCCCCGGTCTCATCAAATGTGAGCGCGGTGATTCCATTGGCATAGCCACTATAGCGGTCAATCTCACGTCCCATCATCACATCCCACATGATGATCTGGTTATCTGTGGTGCCAATGGCTAAGGTGTTGCCGTTGGGGCTGTAAACCACGGTGACCACATTGGAGCCAACATCAATCACGCGATTTAATGTATCGGTTGCGATATCCCATAGATAAACGGCTAATTTGTCGGTCTCGGTTTGTCTGGCGATGAACGCCAATGTTTCGCCATCTGGACTGAACACAACATCCTGAATATCTATCAGATCAACCATGAGTTGGTGTGGGTCACTCAGATTTCCCAAATCAGAAACATCCCAAACAAACACGGATTCTCCTACGGTTACTAATTGTGTGGCATCCGGGCTAAAGCTGATACGCCAGACCGATTGGACATTGAAGGATGTGATACTTTCTCCAGTGGAAAGATCAAAAATAATCACGGCACTGTCTTCGCATCCGCTGTTGATATTGCCTTCTACACAGCCACTTGCGGCGGCGGTTGTCCAGTGTGGGCTGGCTTCTACATCGGTTTTGAAGTAAGGGAGGAAATCGGTCTCTAATGAATAGAGCATATCTTCACCTTGCCACACCATCAGAGTATTGTTGCTGTCTACCGTCAGGCTTTGGTTGGTCTCCGGGTTGATCGCCAAATAGTCAATGCCTTGCCCATTAATGTTAGGGATCAATGTCTGTGTGGTAGATTGCTCCACATCCCAAGCGCGGACAATGCCATCAGAGCCATTGATGACTGCCAGGCGACCATCTGGTGTAAAGACCATGCCACGGACGGCATCACCAGTGTTTAATCGTGCAATTTCCGCGGTATCGATGGAGCGTGTTTCACCTTCACGACGGCGTGGCTCAACATAATAACCCACTTCTGCATCGGATTCGGCGATCCAGCCGTAGACTCCATTCAGTTCAATTTGCCACCAAATGCGTGTGCCCTCACAAACAGGTCCGTTGATAACACTAAAAACCGTACCTTGCGGCATCTCAAAAATAACGTTGGTTTGATCAAAGCGAGCATCAGGGCTGGTGCGTACCCGTAAAATCTCAAACATCACGACACCTAACTGCCCGGCTTCTAAGCGTGGTGGGAGCAACCCATCAAACCCTGGTGGGCAAACATTTTCTGTTGGAAGTGGGGATACACTAAATGTTTCGCCATTTGGGTTCGTTGTTGTGATGGAAAGTGAGGTCGGTAGTGTGCTACATCCTGCACCTGTCACGGTTGCTACGCTGGAAGAAACCCACCCCACGCCATCTGAGCTTTGTATTTGATACCAATAATCTGCGCCAGCCGTGCGGCTGACGACTCCTGCAACTTCACCGGAGATAATCTCCCCGATGATTGGTGCGCCCAAATATGGTGCAGAACGCACATTTGCCCGGATGGCAGTTAAATAACAGGCAAAATTATTGCCTGTGTTTGGTATGTTGGATGTATCTGGGAAGTTTGAGGTTAGGGTAATGGTCGATGATGTTTGTGGAATAGCATTACATCCTACACCATTCAGGGTTACATCAAAAATTGATACCCAACCTGTTGTATCAAACAGTGAAAGCTGATAGTAACCCGTATCTGCATTGCGCCCGACAACCGGTAGATAGGCAAAATCATTCAGTTGCCCCAAATAAATGCCCATACTATTGGGTTGGCTATAAATCGGGACATCCCGCCCGATGACAGCAGAGGCATTACAAATACGTTGCACATCAATCTGTGGTGGTTGAGTTGGTCCACCGGTGCCTGTGGTGGCAAAGCAAGGGACTGTGATGTCCTGTATGCCATTGCGATACGCTACATATACTACAAACGTCCCAACATTGGGGTAGCTTAATTCAACTCGCCAGGGAATAACGGAATAACCTAAATCATAGCTAGAGACCAGCGGACAGCCCAAAGAACCATCATTCGTTGAGATGGTATATGTGTAAGTCCATTGAGTTGGTTCTCCAACAGTTGGATAGTAACGCTTAACGACGGCATCGGCTGCATCAATCACGTCGTCAGCGGTTTGTGCATGCACGGAAATTATGCCGAGCAGGCAAATTAAAAGTAATAAGATATATCTACGCATTGAAAGACTCCTTTGATTGTGTTGGAGATTCACTTATCAGTATAGTATGTGTATGGCGTTAAAAGTTCTAAAAACTTGCAAAAATTTCCGCTATTTTACCGCAACTTGCCACTATCCCAACACGGTATTATGCGTCATAATGGGTTTTATCAGTAAATTTTGGAATCGGGTTCATCAGGAGGTGTAACCGTGATGAGTCAGGTCATGTACTCATCGCGGCTGATTGCAGGTCTGATGCGAATATGCTAATTTGTCTAATTTAGACATATCTATGACGTAGCAAGCAATTTCTCAGTTATTTGTCAGGTGAGCATCAGATTTTGGAGTGTTTATGTTTAAAGCAGTCAGCCCTAAAGTTGACATCAACGAAATTGAAAAAGAAGTTCTGGATTTTTGGCGTAGAAGCCGCGTGTTTGAACGCACAATGTCAGAACGTGAAGGACAGCCTCATTATGTGTTTTATGAGGGTCCACCTACTGCCAATGGTAAACCGGGTAGTCATCATGTTTTGGCACGTGCTTTTAAAGATATGTTCCCGCGCTATAAAACCATGCAAGGCTATTATGTTTTGCGTAAAGGAGGGTGGGATACACACGGCTTGCCGGTTGAGATTGAAGTTCAAAAAGAACTTGGAATCCAGCACAAATATGAAATTGAAAACTTCGGTGTGGCAGAATTTAACGAAAAATGTAAATCTAGTGTTTTCCGTTATATCACCGATTGGGAAAAATTGACCGAGCGTATCGGATTTTGGGTGAATTTGGATGATGCTTATGTCACTTTCACCAATGATTATATTGAAAGCGTTTGGTGGATTCTCAAACAATTATGGGATAAGAACCTGATTTATCAGGGATACAAAGTTGTTCCATATTGCACACAATGCGGCACGCCACTTAGTAGCCATGAGGTCTCTCAAGGGTATGCCGATGTGTTTGATCCAAGTATTTTTGTGCGCTTTCCACTTCGGGACAAGCCAGGTGTGTACTTCTTAGTATGGACAACGACCCCCTGGACGTTGCCGGGTAATGTGGCTGTGGCAGTTGGTGAAGATATTGAATATGTTCAAGTGGAGGGACCAACCGCCGATGGTGAGGGGACAGAGCAGCTTATCTTAGCCAAAAATTTGATGAATAAGGCTCTGATCAACCCGGAAAATTATAAGGTAGTTAAGACCTACAAGGGGAAGGATTTAAAAGGTTGGCATTACAACCCACTTTATACGTTCCTCCCAGTTGAGGATAAAGACTATGCGTATGTGATCACCGGGGATTTTGTCAGCACGGAAGATGGCTCTGGTATTGTGCATATCGCTCCGGCGTTTGGTGAGGATGATATGCGCGTTGGGCAGGAAAATGATCTCCCTGTTTTGATGACGGTCAACAGTGAAGGTGTGTTCATTGATGCAGTGACCCAGTTCCGGGGATTGTGGTTCAAAGACGCGGATAAAGAGATCACTCGTGACCTGAAATCTCGCGGCTTGATGTATAAAGTGGAGCAATATCGTCACAGTTATCCCCATTGTTGGCGAGATAAATCCCCGCTAATGTATGTTGCGCGTGAGACCTGGTATATCCGTTCAACCGAATATCGTGATCGGATGATTGCCAACAATCAAAAGGTCAATTGGGTGCCAGATCACATTAAAAACGGGCGGTTTGGTAATTGGTTGGAAAACCTGAAAGATTGGGCTTTAGGGCGTGAACGCTATTGGGGAACCCCATTACCCATTTGGGTTGATGAAGAAAATGGCGATATGCTGTGTGTTGGCAGTGTAAAAGAACTGGAACACCTAACTGGGCGCGAATTGACTGATTTAGATTTGCATCGTCCCTATGTGGATGAAATCACCTTCCCGAACCCAAGCGGTAAAGGTGGGGTCATGCGTCGTGTGCCGGAGGTGATTGACGTGTGGTTCGATAGTGGCTCGATGCCTGTGGCACAGTGGGGATACCCGCATGTGGTCGAAAATCAAGCGATGTTCCAACAACAATTCCCTGCAGATTATATCTGTGAGGCGGTAGATCAGACACGCGGCTGGTTCTTTACACTGCACGCCATCGCTACCATGTTATTTGACGAGGTCGCATTTAAAAACGTGATCTGTCTGGGGCATATCCTGGATGGCGAAGGCAAGAAGATGTCTAAATCACGGGGGAATGCGGTAGACCCGTGGGATGTGTTGAATACATATGGTGCGGATGCCTTCCGTTGGTATTTGTATACTGCTAGCCCCCCCGGGGAAAGCCGACGATTCTCTGTTGATTTGGTTGGGGAAGTGGTCAAGAAATTCTGGCTGACGTTGTGGAATACCTATAGCTTTTTTGTTACGTACGCTAATATTGATCAATGGACACCAGATACACCAGCAAAACCCGTTGCAGACCGTCCAGAAATGGATCGGTGGGTAATGGCAGAACTTCACAACCTAATCCGTGATGTGACTCAGGCTTATGAAACATACGATGTTCCAGGGGCTACCCGCCCTGTGCAGGAATTTGTGGAACAGCTGAGCAATTGGTATGTTCGGTTGAATCGTCGTCGTTTTTGG